>UQRU01000073.1 GCA_900543475.1 uncultured Eubacteriales bacterium | reverse complement strand
GGGAGGGGCATCATAATATCCGGCAGGCCTGTGGTAATGATGGCGGGGGTAAAAAGTCTTACGCGATAGCTGGTAAGACCAAACATCCCATATAAGGCTTCCACCTCCAGGGGGCTCAAATCCCGTACCGCCTGGGGAGGAGCCATATCCATCCAAACGGTCCCGTCCGCGTCCAGGCGGATGGCCAAGGACCCAGCTCGGGTTTTGGCTAAATACCTGTGGCCAGGAGAAACAAGACCCCATTTCCAAAGTCCGTGAAAGGAAGCGATGGTAGCGTGACCGCAAAGGTCCACCTCGTCCGTAGGCGTAAAATACCGAAGGGTAAAGGCCTCTGGGCCTGCGGGCTGCACAAAGGCCGTTTCGGAAAACCCAAGTTCCTTTGCCAAGGCGGCCATTTCCCCATCCGGCGGGTATGGCCCCTGGATCAGTGCCACTCCCGCTGGATTACCATGAAAGGGTTGGGTGGTAAAGGCGTCGATGATATGGGGCGTCATACTGTACCTCGTCATATGATCTGCACAAAGGAACCGATCCCCTGCTCTAACGCTGCCCGATAGACCATGGCCGCCGTATTTAAATCCAGGATGGAAAGCCCGGTGGTATCGAACATGGTGATCTCTTGGTCGCTAGTGCGGCCAGGCTTGCGGCCCAGCAGGAGTTCGCCGATCTCTCCGTAGATATCTTCCTTGGTCAAATAGCCCAGCTGTATGGGATGCTGTGTCTCCCCTCGTCGGACACATTCGTCGATGCTGTCGTTTACCAGCTTGTTTACCCGCAGGAAAACGTTCGGGTCCCATTCTTGCTTTCCGGGGGTATCGCAGCCCACGGCGGTAAGATGCATACCCGGCTCCACCCAGGCGGCGTCCACCAGGGGCGCATGGCTTACCGTAGCGGTGATGACCACATCGCAGCCCCGGATTGCCTCTTTGGGGGTGGAATAAACGGTAAAAGCGACTTGGGGCAAAAGCTTGGACATCTCCGCCTGATACGTCTCGCAGCCTTCGATTCCCCAAACATGTACTTCTTGGATGGGTAGCACCTGGCATAAGGCCTGGATCTGCATGCGGGCCTGCCCCCCCGTGCCTAAAACGGCGGCCCGGGTGGAATTTTTCCGGGCCAACGCCCTGGCGGCTACCGCGCCGGCGGCGCCAGTACGGATGCCGGTGATCAGGGAGCCATCCATGATACACACAGGAACGCCATTGGTAGCGTCTAGCAGACAGATCAGGGCGATACAGGAAGATAGGCCGCAGTTTTGCGGATTGTCATAGAATCCACCTGCGAGTTTCATACTGATCAGTTCATGGTCTCGGGAATATCCGGACTTGAAATCCATCTCCCCATTATGCTCCGGGATTTCAATGGAAGTAATGGGAGGCATTACGGTTTTGCCGCTGTTAAAACTTTTATAAGCATCTGCAACGGCATGGATGACCGCATCCATGGAGAGCAGGGAAGACACCTGGGCGGCGTTTAAAATCAGCGTATTGTATTGCATAAGCACCTCGAATAGTAAAAGAATGATGGCCGAATGGACCTGCGTAGGAATGATGCAAGCATACAATATATTACTGCATAAAGTCAATATTTTTACGCATTTTAGGTATGAAATATTATCTATAAATTCATAAAAGCAGAAGGATTATATTTTTAATAATTATAACAAGAATTCCCCTTGCGAAAAGAATGGTATAATCAAAAGTATAATGATAACAATCAAATAAAAGCATATTTTGTTCTTGACGCGATCATTATTCGATGTTATCATGCAAGTGAACATTTATTTTTTGCGCATGCATATGTCACATCAACGAAAAATGGAAGGAAAAAGAAACAATGAAACGAATCACAGCACTCCTCTTGATGATTTCCATGATTCTGGCGCTTGCTGTTGGTTGTCAGCCTGCTTCTACAGCCAGTGATAACCCTGCCCAGGCAAGTGAGCAGGAAGGCTCTGCGCAAGCCGCCCAGAGCGACAGCGGTATTATACGGGGCGGTACCCTTTATGCCCGCCGGATCGGTATCGTGCCGATCAACCCTATGGAAACCATTGCCCCTACCATTGATAAAATGGTATATGGCCTGTTCATGGAAACCCTGCTCACCTCCGACGGCACGGACTATTCCGCCCAACCCGGCTTGGCCGAAAGCTGGACCTACTCTGACGATGGCCTGGTTCTTGAGATGAAGCTACGGGAGGGCGTTTCCTTCCACGATGGCGATCCCCTGAACGCGGAAGCAGTGGTAAAAACCTGGGAGTTGTTCCGCAATGAAGCAGCACCCCATAACCAGATCTCCCTGGCTGCCAGCCTGGATCGGGTAGAAGCTGCCAGCGAATATGTGGTAAAATTCTATTTCACTGAGCCGGACAGCGGCTTCCTCAAGGCGCTCACAACACCTTTGGGGTATGTGCTCTCTCCCAGCTCCATCGCCAAATACCAGGAGACCCAGGATCCCGAAGTGTTTGCCCGGGAAGGCGGCACCGGCCCCTTTGTTCTGGAGGAGATGGTAGATGGTGAATACTATAAAGCGGTACGCTATGACGATTATTATGTAATGGGCGAAGACGGCCAGCCTTTGCCCTACCTGGATAGCGTTATCATTCAGATTGTGGCGGATGAAACCGTACTCACCGCCAACCTACAAAGCGGAGACATCCATGTGGCGGATTCCATCGGTACTACTTCCCAGTTGGACATCCTCCGGGCAGACGAGAACTGTGTGGTGGAACCCCTTCCCCTGGGTTGCTGCTATTTCCTCTACATGAATATGACCAAAGCCCCCTTTGACAACAAACTGGTGCGGGAAGCTATGTGTTACGCGGTAGACCGCCAGGAGATACTGGATGTGATCAACCAGGGCGTAGGCACCATGGTGCCCAACATCGTATGGGAAAATCAATCCTATTACAAAGACTATGAACTCTATACCTATGATCCGGAAAAATCCAAGGCTCTGCTGGCAGAAGCTGGCTATCCGGATGGCGTGACCATCGAGTTGTATTATGGGAACTACGGCGTCATGGAGGATGAGTGTGAGTTGATCCAGGCGCAGGCGAAGGAAGCTGGATTTAACATCGAGCTGGTAGGCGTTGACGGCGCCACCGTCAAGCAGATGTGGGCCCTGGAGAATCCCGATGCGCCTGCCGGCCTGCGCTTGCAGGACAACGGTACCCCTAAAGCCAGCCCCTATGTGCAGTTTGAGTATATCTTTGGTGGCAGCGCCCTGCAAAACTGCTCCAAGTGGCTGAATCCTGAGTTCCAGGAGCTGCTTTCCACCATTAACAGCGTGGCGGACGAGGAAGCGCAGCTGGAGATGATCTACCGGATGCAAGACCTGATCATGGAGGATATCCCCATTGTGCCGCTGCAGTCTGCGCCGGACTATACTGCCTACCGTAAGGAAGTCCAGGGCCTCTATTGGGATGGCGATGCCACGCCGTACTTTGATAAGGCCTGGCTGGCCCAATAAAGCGGGATTCCCCCGCTGGCAAATTGGCCTGGCGAACTCTAATTTGTAAATGCGTTTGGGATGGCAGGCAAGCAATTGCTTGCCATCTGCGCGAAAAGGGGAACCATGATTTCGTATATTATAAAAAGATGCCTGCGGATCATTCCGTTGCTGTTGATCGTTAGCATTGTAATGTTTTTAGTTTTGAATCTCCTTCCCGGCAACGCGGTTACACAGATCCTGTCCGATATGGGTACCGTGGAGCAGAAAGAGGCCCTGGAAGCCCGGTTCGGCCTGGATCTTCCCGTGCCTGTGCAATATTGGAAATGGCTTACGAATTTTATCCGTGGGGACATGGGGAAATCCTTTATGACCAGCAAGCCGGTGGCGGACATGATCCTGGAACGGGTTCCTGTTACCGCGGAAATGATCTTGCTGGCCCTGAGCCTGGCCATTGTGATCGGCATTCCAGCAGGGATCTTCTGCGCGGTAAAGCGGGGGAAAGGGACGGATTATTTCCTCAGTACCATTGCCATGGCAGAGTTGGCCATGCCCCAGTTCTGGATCGGTATGCTGTTGATCATGCTGCTGGCGGTGAACCTGAACATTCTACCTGCCTCCGGGTTTACCCGGTTCAATTTGGACCCCGCCCGCAACCTGCGCAGCATGATCCTGCCTACGGTGACCTTGGGCATCAGCCTTGCCGCCGCCATCATCCGCCAGACCAGGAGCGCCATGCTGGACGCCATTCATCAGGATTTTGTCATCACCGCCCGCTCCAAAGGGGTGGCGGATGGCAAGATCTTTGCAAAGCATGCCCTGCGTAACGCTTTGCTGCCGGTGGTTACCGCCATTTCTTCCCAGATCAACGATATGGTGGGCGGCGCGTTTGTTATTGAGACCCTGTTTTTGCTGCCCGGTATGGGCAAGATGATCGTGGATGCCATATACCAGCGGGACTACCCTGTGGTCATGGCCGGCACGATGGTGGTGGTCACGTTTGTGGTGCTGGTGAACCTGTGCGCCGATATCCTCAATACCATCATCGATCCAAGAATTTCACAAAAAACCCTGAAATCCTGATGCCTTACGGTATCAATTTAGGATCGGGAAAAAACTTTTTAAAGGGATATGGGTTGGTCGCTATGAATGGAAAATCCAGCAATTTCTTAAAATCGATACGAAAACTTCTCCGAAGGAAAACAGCTGTGTTCGGCATGGCGGTTTGCCTGCTGATGGTGCTGTTGGCCTTGTTTGGGAATTTGATTACCCCCTATGGCTTTGATGAGGTGAACACCGACAATAAGCTGGCGCCGCCCTCGCTGGAACACTGGTTTGGTACGGACGACCTGGGCCGGGATCTATTTTCCCGGGTCGCCTATGGCGCCCGTATTACCTTGACGGTGAGCATTGCCTCCGTAGCGGTGGCGCTGGTGCTGGGCACTGTCATCGGCGTGACCGCAGGCTTTATTGGGGGCAAGGTGGATGCGGTGCTGTCCATGTGCATCGAGGCGATTTGCGCCTTCCCCACGATTTTGATCGGGCTTACCTTGGCCACTGTGTTGGGTGCGGGCATCACCAACATTGTGTTCGCCATTGGCATTGCAAATACCCCTGCCTTTGCCCGGCTGCTTCGCAGCATGACTTTGAGCATTCGGGAGCGGGAATATATAGAAAGCGCGGTCACCATTGGGCTCAACCGCTTTGAGATCATGTTCCGCCATGTGTTCCCCAATCTTGTGTCTGTGCTGATCGTTCAGACCACCTTGGCCGCCGCTTCCGCGATTCTGTCCGAATCCTCCCTGAGCTTTATGGGCTTGGGAATCCAGGCGCCTGCGGCCAGCTGGGGCACCATGCTGCGCACCGGCTACGATTATATGGCCAAGGCTCCCTGGATGAGCATCTTCCCGGGTATTGCCATCATGCTGACGGTGTTGAGCCTGAATTATTTTGGCGATGGGTTGCGGGATGCGTTGGACGTGAAAATTCGCGTGGATTAAGGGTGAGCATATGAAGAAACGTATTTTATCCGTGCAGGACCTAAAGATCGCTTTTCCCTATGACGGAAAACTGGTAACGGTGGTGGATTCCGTATCCTTTGAGGTGTACCAGGGGGAGACCCTTGGGCTAGTGGGGGAATCTGGTTCCGGGAAAAGCGTAACCTCTAAGGCCATCCTGCGTTTGATCGAGGAACCCCCTGGAAAGATCTGCGGCGGCCAGGTGGTGTTTGACGGAAAGGATCTGTTGCAGCTCTCCAATAAGGAGATGCGGCAGGTGCGGGGCGGAAAAATCTCCATGATCTTTCAGGAGCCCATGACTTCTTTGAACCCCATTTATACCTGCGGCAACCAAATTATGGAATCCATCTTGCTGCATCGGAATGTGGATAAAGCCGCTGCCAAAAAGTTGGCCATCGACATGCTGCGGCTGGTGGGCGTACAATCCCCGGAGACACGGATCAACGCTTACCCTTTCGAACTATCCGGCGGCATGCGGCAGCGGGTCATGATCGCCATGGCCTTAAGCTCCCAGCCGGATATCCTCATTGCCGATGAACCCACCACCGCCCTGGACCCCACCATACAGGCCCAGATCCTACGGTTGATCCGGGACATCCAGGCGAAGATGGGGCTTTCCGTCATGTTTATTACCCATGACCTGGGGGTGGTGGCGGAAATGTGCGACCGGGTGGCGGTGATGTATGCGGGCAAGATCGTGGAGATCGCCCCTGTGGTGGAGATATTCCATTCGCCTGCCCATCCCTATACCCAGGGGCTGATCGATGCGGTACCCAGGCTGGATAAAAAGCAGGACATGCTCTATTCCATCAAGGGTTCTGTGCCCTCCTTTGCGGCGCTGCCCAAGGGTTGCGCCTTTGGGCCCCGGTGCCCCTATTATAGCGCACAATGCGAGACGCCGCCCCCTTGCGTGCAGCTGAAACCGGACTGGACCGTGCGGTGCTGGCGGGCTGCGGTAGAAAAGGAGCAATGAGCATGGATGAGAAGATCGCACTGGAAATCAAAAACCTGAAGAAGTACTTTCCCGTAAAAAAAGGCTTTTTCAAGCGCACCGTTGGCTATGTAAAAGCGGTGGACGGCGTTAGCTTCCACATTGGGGCTGGGGAAACCTTTGGCCTGGTGGGGGAGTCCGGCTGCGGAAAAACCACGGTGGGCAAGCTGGTTATGCGGCTTCATGAAGCGGATGCAGGGGAGATCCGACTGTTTGGCAAGGATATTACCCACCTGCGAGAGAGGGAACTGCGTAAGGAACGCCGGGATTTTCAGATCGTGTTCCAGGACCCCTACGGTTCTTTGGACCCTACGAAAACCGTGGCGAGCATCCTAAGCGAGCCCCTGCGCAAGTATAAGGCTGTCCCCCGGGAGGAGATAAGCGGCCGGGTGGAGGCTCTGCTGGATATGGTAGGGCTCAATCCCGACGACGCCAACAAATATCCCCACGAGTTTTCCGGCGGCCAGCGGCAGCGGGTGGCGGTGGCGCGGGCCATTGCGTTGCAGCCCAAGCTGATCGTCTGCGACGAGCCGGTATCGGCTTTGGATGTATCCGTGCAGGCGCAGGTGCTCAATCTGCTAAAAGAACTGCAAAACCGCCTAGGCATATCCTATTTATTTATCGCCCATGGCATGGCGGTGGTAAAGCATATTTCCCAACGGATCGGGGTAATGTACCTGGGCCAGTTGGTGGAAATGGCGGAGTCGGAAGAACTCTTCCGTTGCCAACTGCATCCTTATACAGCCACCTTGATCTCTTCCATTCCCATTCCAGATCCCACCTATTCCGCTCAACGGATCATCCTGGAAGGGGAGGTGCCAAGCCCCATCAATCCGCCTTCAGGCTGCCGGTTCCACCCCCGGTGCCCCTATGCAAAGGACGTTTGTAAAGAGCAGGCGCCCGCCATGCAGGAGCTTAGCCCAGGCCATTTTGTGGCATGCCATTTTCCTCGCTCCAATTGACGGAGCAAGCAGAATGTGAATCATAATACGGAGGTCCCTTATGTCTAAACTTGATGAAATCACCCGTGAATCCTGGATTTTAAGCACGTTCCCAGAGTGGGGCACCTGGCTGAACGAAGAAATAGAAGAGACCCATGTGGATGCCGGCACCTTTGCCATGTGGTGGCTGGGCTGCACGGGGATCTGGCTAAAATCCCAGGGGAATACCAACCTTTGCATCGACCTGTGGTGCAGCACCGGCAAACGCACCAAGGCCGTCAAGAAGATCAAGCCCCAACACCAAATGGCGCGGATGTGCGGCGGAGAGAACCTGCAACCCAATTTGCGCAACGTGCCCTGCGTATTAGACCCCTTTGCCATCCAGGATCTGCAAGCGCTGCTGGCCACCCATTATCACAGCGACCATATCGATGTGAATGTGGCGGCGGCGGTCATGCAAAATTGCCCGGACGTCCCCTTCATCGGGCCAGCCCGGTGCGTGGAGCTGTGGCAGAGCTGGGGGGTGCCTGCGTCCCGGTGCATCACGGTGAAGCCCGGGGATCGGGTAACCGTGGGGGATATTGAGATCATCGCGGTGGAATCTTTCGACCGCACCGCCCTGATCACCGCCCCGCCGGACGGGGATATCCGCGGCGTTTTGCCCAATGATATGGATGAAAAAGCCGTAAACTACATCCTGAAAACCCCAGGCGGGACCTTGTACCATAGCGGGGATTCCCATTATTCCAATATGTACGCCAAGCACGGCAACGAATATGAGATCGATGTGGCCTTGGGTTCCTTTGGGGAAAATCCTCGGGGGATCACAGATAAGATGACCGCATCGGACATCCTGCGCATGGGCGAAGCACTAAGAACCAAAGTGATGATCCCCTTCCATCACGATATTTGGACCAACTTCCAGGCCAATCCCTATGAGATCACCATGCTGTACGACATGAAGAAGTACAGCCTGCAATATTCCTTCCAGCCCTATATCTGGCAAGTCGGCGGCAAGTTTGTATTTCCGCTGGACGGGCAAAAACGGGAATATCATCATCCCAGGGGCTTCGATGATTGCTTCAGCCGGGAGACCAACTTACCCTTCCCCAGCTTCCTGTAAGAGGTGGACAGCCCCATGATCTGCAAACAAAAGCTCGCAGAACTTACCAAATGCTATTGCGTTGCCGGCTTTGACGACGATACCGGCACGCATATCCTAGTGGCGTCGGAAAAAGACTATCCTTGCTATATGTTCAGTTTGCAGGGAGAACGGGAGGAGACCCTTTGGGAAACGCCGGGCGGCGTCATGTCCATGGTCCAGGTTCCCGGCGTAAAGGACTGCCTGCTGGCCACCCGGAAGTTTTATTCCCCCAACGATTCCAAAGATGCGTATATCGCCGCCATTTATCGGGAAGGCGCCGGGTGGAAAGAGCATACCCTATGCGCCCTACCCCACGTCCATCGTTTTGATATCATCCCCGTTGGGGATACCCTATACCTTTTTGCGGCTACCCTGCTTTCCCGGCGGGACATAAAGGACGATTGGTCCTTTCCCGGTAAGGTTTACGTAGGGCCTCTACCTCAGGACCTGCGTACCGGTGGGCTAGATCTGAAGGTGGTGCAGGAGGGATTGTTGATGAACCACGGCTATACCAGCCGCATGGTGGGTGGGCAGCTTACCCCTGTGATCGCCACAGCAAATGGAATTTTTGCCTATACGCCGGTGCAGGACGAAAAGGGAGGGTTAACGTGGCGAAGCCAACGGTTGCTGGCTGACCCCGCCAGCGAGGTGCGCTTCCTGGATCTGGATGGCGATGGCCAAGAGGAAATGATCACCCTTTCCCCCTTTCATGGGGATACGCTGCGGGTATATGCAAAAAAGGCTTCCCAGTGGGTTCTGGTTTATGAATACGAAGAAAAAATCCCTTTTGCCCATGCCCTTTGTTCCTTCCATCGTTTTGGCAAACCAGGGGCTGTAATCGGCCATCGGAAAGATGCCCAAAAGCTGCTGTACCTGTATTGGCAGGATGGGGACTATCGGGTGGATACTTTGGATACCGGCGTAGGAAGCGCCAATGCTCTGGCCTTTACCCGGGATGGGAAAGAGATACTGATAAGCGCCAACCGGGAAATCAACGAAGTGGCAATGTATTGGTTTGAGGAAGAGGACGCGAATGCCAAAATATGACTTTATGAGCTTTGGAGAGGCGGACATACGTTTAACGCCGCCAGGGCATGACCGCTTAGGGCAAACGGATACCCTACAGCTGGGGATCTCCGCGGCGGAGCTGAACTGCTGCGTGAACATTTCCAATTTAAGCATGGAACGGCTTTCCCCAACGTTAAAGACCGCCTATATTACAAAGCTAGTGGATGCGTGGAGCGGACGCTATATTATGCAGAACGCCCGGGCCTATGGGGTGGATATGTCCCATGTGCTGGTGGAACCATACGACCGGATCGGCAGGACCCGCAACGGGATCAACTTTATGGAAATGGGTATCGGCCCCCGGCCTAGTATGCAGACCTATGACCGGGGCCATACCGCCTTGAGCAAAATCCAGCCAGGGGAAATAAACTGGAAAACGGAATTGGACACCCGCTGGTTCCATACCACGGGGATCGTAACGGCGCTGGGCCAACACACGGCCACCGAGGTTTTGGCTGCCCTACAGGCAGCCAAAGCCAACGGCGCAACCACCAGCTACGATATTAACTACCGCTCTACCCTCTGGTCCCGGGAAGCCGCCCGGAACGCCATATGTCCTGTGATCCCCTATGTGGACGTGCTCTTTGGGGGGCGGGAAGACCTTGCCCTGCTGCTGGACCTGCCGGCGGATACCTGGCAGCCCCAGCGGGAAGAGGCGGGAGAACTGGCGGCATATCGTCAGGCAGCCCAGGCATTTTTCCAGGCATATCCGGGGCTCAAGGCTGTGGCCACCTCCTTGCGTACGGTGAAGAGCGCCACCTATAACGATTGGCAGACTGTGCTGGTTACCCGAAAGGGACTTTTTGCCTCCAGGCAATATCTGGATCTGGAGATTTACGATCGGGTAGGGGGCGGCGATAGCTTTGCCAGCGCCTTGATCTATGGCATGCTTTGCGATATGCCAGAGCAAGAGACTATAGACTTTGCCGGAGCATACTCCGCACTGAGCCATACCATTCGAAATGATTGGTGCTTGGTGACGCGGGAGGAAGCCCAGGAACTCATGGGCGGAGGAACTGCAGCGATCCGCCGGTAATGCTGGGAGCACTTTTCCAAGCTCTCGCTTTTACGGATGTATGTTTCTGGCGGCCAAGCTTGATCGGGCGTATCGCTATCGGGAGGGGTTGTCAGGGGCGCCCTCTGGCGGCCCC
>UQRU01000072.1 GCA_900543475.1 uncultured Eubacteriales bacterium | reverse complement strand
CCGAAAACCAAGGCGGCGGCCGGCTTTTTGCCGGCCGCCGCCAGGGCGCGGTTCCCGCGCCCGCCGCCGCCCCCCGGGCTTCGCCGCCCACACCCTCCACGAGTAAGGGAAACCCTAGGGCAAAAACAGCAGCTCCCCATCCAATACGTCGCCCCGTATGGTCAACAGCCCCATAGCCCGGCGGCTTCCGCCTCTGGGCCGGCTGGGGCTGCCGGGATTGAGCAAGGTCACGTCCCCGCCCTCATCCAAGAAGGCCACGTGGGTGTGGCCGAATAACGCCGCATGGCAGCCCAGTTCCTTGGCCCTCAGGTGCAGGCGGGTCAAACCGGCTTCCACCCCATAGGTATGCCCATGGCACAGGAAGAGGCGTTTACCGCCCAGCTCCACGATCCGCTCCGTCACCTGGTTGGTGCCAAAGTCCGTATTGCCCCGCACCCCATAGACAGGCACATCCGTAGCCTCCAAGGTTTTTGTATCCCGCACATTATCTCCCAAATGCAGCCAAGCGTCCACATGCCCTGCCAGCTGGATGCATTCTTCTATCGCCCACCGGTCCCCATGGGTGTCGCTGATTACCCCAAGCCGCATGTTGCTTCCGCCTCCAATGCCGCGCACAGGGCTTCCAACGCCCGTTTCCGATGGCTTACCTGATTTTTTTCCGCCGCGTCCAGTTCGCCAAAGGAGCGCTGGAAAGGAGGATAATAGAATAGAGGATCATACCCAAAGCCGCCTTGGCCTCTAGGCGCCCGAAGCAATTGGCCCTTAACCTCTCCCCGAACCACCAGGGGCTCCCGATCCCGCCTAACCAGGGCCACGGCGCTGACAAATTGGCAGCCCCGGGCCTCCTCCGGCACCTGCTCCATATCGGATAGCAGTTTATGGTTATTGGCTTGGTCGTCATGGCCGGCGCCCCCTGCGTAGCGGGCGCTATAGACCCCCGGCGCGCCGTCCAAGGCGTCTACCATAAGCCCGCTGTCATCGCTTAAGGCCGCATCCGCCCAGGGGGCGGCCGCCAATACTTCAGTGGCTTTTTTCAGGGCGTTCTCCTCAAAGGTCGCCCCGTCCTCCACCACATCGATGTCCAGCCCCGCTTCCCCCAGGGTTTGTATGTCCGTAAAATACTCGCCCAGGATCTCCTTGATTTCCTTTACCTTGTGGGCGTTATTGGACGCAATGATCAATCGCATGTGTTTTTCTCCTTTGTATATATGGGATTGCTTGGCTATTTAAATTCGTTCACATATACCGGCGCATCCACCTGAACGGTATGTAGGGCATAGGGCTCGCCCTCCACATAGATATCCACCCCGCTCACCGGCTCCACCTCGTTGGCGGTCAAATATAGAGCCTCTTGCAATGCGGCGCATAATCCCTCGGTATTTTCCACCGCCATAAACGCTTCAGAAAGATCCACCCGGGCGATCCCATCCTCCACCGTGGCTTCCAGCAGGGCCGTTCCCTCTGGGAACCCTCGCAAGCCGTCCGCTGCCGGCCCATCCAGTAGGGCTTCCACCGCCCCGGACAAGGTCGGGACTTCCAGGCCATACCGGGTCACCGGCACGTTTAAGCTGGCCGCAGCATTGGGGAAATATAAGGTCATGGGATGGGCGTTTCCACTGGATACGGCCAAGGTTCCCTCCTCCACGTTTAACGGGAGGGTACTAAAGGCCTCAGAAATATCCGTCCCATGGGGTAGGGCGGCAACCTTGGCTCCATCCAAGGTGACCTGCACGGTATGGATGGAATCAAACTCCGTAAGGGTATTGACAATGCCCGTTACCATGGCCTGCTCTGCCGCTGCATCCGGCAGCTCTTGCAAGCCGGATATATCTACCACCGCATTTCCCTCGTCTCCAATCCGCAGGGTAAAGCTGGCCCCTTCCGGTACCGGTGCTTCCAAGCCCATCTGTTCCGCTGCCGCCCGGTTGGCTTCCGTATCCACCAAATAACCAAGGGCCGCTTTCCCGATCCCCTCTTCCCAGGGAATCCGCTTCATCACCGGCACCACAAAGCCGTCCTCTGCGGTATAATATAGCACCGTCCTGCGGAACCCTGCCTCGCTGTCTTCCTCATATGCCAGATCCTCGGCCTGAGTCTGCGCCTCCCGGCCGCAGCCCAGCAATGCCGCCGATGCCAAAAGCAGCACCCCAAGTCCCATCCAAAGCCCTTTACCCATCGGATCTTCCACCTTTCCATTGAATTCTTGCTTCTATAGCCATATTCGGGAAAGGCGACAAACATGCTTCCGGGTCGGGTTTCTATTCCTTTTGGATCTGTAGGACCCTGGCCTCCTCCGGGGTGACGTAGGCGGTTTTGTTGGTGGTATAGATCACCATGCCCGGCTTGGCTCCGCCGGGTTTTTTCACATATTTCCGCGGCGTATAGTCCACCGGCACGTTCTCGCTGCCCCGGGCCTTGCTATACCAAGCCGCCAACAGGCATGCTTCGTATAAGGCTTCCTTAGACGGGGCTGGGCTTTTGAGGATCACATGGGAGCCGGGGATCTCCTTGGTGTGCAGCCAAATATCCTCCCCCGCCGCCTTGGCGGTCAAAGCGTCGTTTTGTCGGTTGTTCTTGCCAACAAAGATATCCGTCCCGTCGCTGGCAATAAAATGCATGGGCTTGGAGGGGGGAACTTTGGGCTGCTTTTGCCGGGCAGTCCGGGCTTTAAGATAGCCCATCTGCCGCAATTCCTCCGTCAGCTCCGCCAGCTCCCCATCTTCCGTGCATTTCCCCAGGTTGTCCAGCTGGCCTTCCAAATAAGCCAGTTCCTCCAGGGCCTCCGCCTGCCGGGCCAGGGCCGTTTCCCGGGCTGCCTTGGCCTTTTGGTATTTACGATAATACCGCTGGGCGTTCTCGCTGGGGCTATGCTGGGGATCCAGAGGGATCGCCACCGGCGCTGGCGGGTCCAAATAGTAATTCAGCACCGCCGTCTCCTTGGCTCCCGGGGCGATCCCATGCAGGTTGGCGGTGAGCAATTCCCCATACAGCCGCAGCCGCTCCATCTCCGCCTCGCCCCCGATGGCCGCCTGGTATACGGCCAGCTTCCGCTCGCAGCGCTCGATGTTGTTGAGCAGCGTGCGCCGGATGCCGGCCCCATGGCGCTGCATCCGCCCTTGGGTGTCCTGGCTCTCGTATAGGGCGTCCAATGCCTCCCACATGGTGTCCATGGGGCGGACCCCATCCAGGTTCGGATGGAAGGGATACGCCGCTACGGGCACGTCGCCTTCCCCCAGGGCCAAAGCCGGCGCCATTTTCCCCGCTGCCAGGTCCTGGTAAAAGCCATGAAGCTTTTGGCTCAACGCCAGCTTTTCTTCAGGGTTCAGCTGTTCACACAGGGTCTTATCCGTAAAGCAGGCGCAGAGGGCGGCCGCCATCTGGGGGGAGAGGCCGAAAAAGGCATTGGACAAAGCCTTGTCCACCCGGCCGCTTTGAAATACCGCCGCGATCTGCTCCGGAGTCTGGTTCAGGATCTCCCGCTTGTCCTGGGCGGGCGGCGGAGAATAGGTCAAGCCCGGCAGCAACATCCGCACGGAGCTCATGCCCGGCCCCACCCGCCGGATGGCGTCCAGGATGCGTCCCTGGTCGTCCACCAGGATGATGTTGGAATATTTTCCCATGATCTCCCCAATGAGCCGGTAGGGGGCCAGATCCCCCAATTCATTTTGCGCCTCGATGGTGATCTCCAGCACCCGGTCCATATGGGGTTGGGTCACGGAAAGGATCCGACCGCCGGCGATCCGCCGGCGCAGCAGCATACAAAAGGCCGGGGCGTCCAGGGGATTGGCCCGCTTGCTGCCGGTAAGCTGGGCCCGGGCATGGCTGGGGTTGGCGCTCAGCAGCAGGCGGTAATGGTTGCCTCCCGCCCGCACCGCCAGCACCAGCTCGTCCTTTTCCGGCTGATGGATCTTTTCGATTTTGCCGCCGGCCAGCCAGGCGATCTCCCGACTGGCGGCAAACAGGTTCAGGCCGTCCATGGTCATGGCCATTCCTCCTCATTTGTGCCGCCCGTTCAGACCGGCTCCACCCGGGCGCAGGATACTTCATAAGCCACCCGCTGATCGATGGTGCCGTCCAAAAGGCATTTCTGATATTCCCGGCTTTGCAGGCGTCCTTCCACCCGCACCCGGCTGCCCACCGCCAGCTCCCGGGCCAGCACCGCGTTGCGGCCCCAGGCGATACAGGGCAAATAATCGCTTTTGTTGAAGGAGCGGTTCACCGCCAGGAGCATATCCCCGATCTCCCGCAGAAAGGGCGTGGTGCGGTAGATCACAGGCTTGCATAAAAACCCCGTCAGCTCCACCCGATTACACGGTTCCACCTCAGGGGGCACAGGCTCCACATGCCTGGCAAACACCGTTAGGATCAGCCGGCTGCCTGTATCCGTATGCTTGTTATAGGAACGCAGCTGGCCATGTATACACCAGCTCTCCCCTGCCCTTGGAAGCTGGGCGCAGAGCCTGCCCGGCAGGGTCACCGGCAGGATATCCACCGCGCCGCTCAGCCGCGGCACCTCCAAATATAAGCTATAAAACGCTTCTCCGTACAGTTCATGGTCCAGCATAGCGTCCCCTTGGACCCGGCCGCTGATGCATATGGCATTGTCCCCGCTGGTTCGTATCATACAGAATAAGCTCCTCTTAGAAGTTGCTTATACATATTCCGAACCCCGGGGGTTTATTCTTATCGCTGCCTACGGGCGCCGATCACCACATCGTCCAGCAGGGCCATCACCAATAGATCCCCTCTGCCGGCCCGGTTATCGATGCGCACTTCCTCCGTATTGCAAAGGGTCACAGCCCCATGCTTCTGCTCCACGGTAAAGTTATACGGCTCTCGTACATACAGCGCCGCAGCAATGGCCGTGCCGTTGGAACCGTTTTTCTTAAAGTCAAAGGCTTTGAGCCCCTTTCCGTTGCGGCCCTGCAGCTCATGGTCGAACACGAAGCTGCGCTTGGCGTAGCCCCGGTCGGAAATGGTGAGCACCTCGCCGTCCTCGCCCACCTGCTGGGCAAAGACCACCTGGTCTCCCGCTTCCAGCCGGATGCCCTTTACCCCGGCGGCTACCCGCCCCATCTCCGGGACGGTGTCCCGGCCAAAGCGGATGCTCATGCCCTGGCTGGTGATCAGCAGGATGCTGTCCTCCCGGGCGGGCTCCACCCCCAGCAGCCTGTCCCCCTCCTTGAGGGAGATGGCCGCCACCCGGCGGGTGCGGGCATTGTACTCGCTGCCCTGGGTGCATTTTACATTGCCCTGGGCGGTGTAGAAATACAGCTGGCCCTCGCATTCTCCCTCCTCCAGACAAGCCACCACCTGTTCGTCCTTTTCAAAGGCGATAAGGGCGTTTAAATTGGCAGGCTTCCCATTGAGCCGGGTCTCCGGGATCTCCTCCACCGGCAGGAAGCAACAGGCGCCCAGGTTTGTAAAGAACCTTAGCCGCCGATCGGTGGCCGTCTGGATCAGCGCCAAGGGATTTTCCCCGGCGCCTTGTTCCGGGTTATACGCCTTGGGCGGCATGCGCCGAACCCGCGCCCCAGGCAGCAGCACCACCAGAGCCTCCTCGCTGACGTGAGCCTCCTCCTCGGGCAGGACTGCGCCCGCATCCTCCTGCATCAGCTGGGTGCGCCGGGGAACCCCATAGGCGTCCCGGATCTCCTCCAGCTCCTTTTTGATCACCCCCCGAAGCTTTTTCGGGGATTCCAAAATGGCGGTCAGCTCTTTGATGAGGGCTTTGACCTGCTTATATTCCTTTTCGATGGCCAGTAGCTCCAGATTGGTGAGCCGTTGCAGCCGTAAGTCCAAGATGGCCTGGGCCTGGAGCTCCGTGAGGCCGAAGCGCTCCATCAGCCCGTCCCGGGCCGCCTTTGGGGTCTTGGAGGCCCGGATCAGGGCGATCACCGCATCGATGTTGGCGATGGCCACCATGAGCCCTTCCAAAATATGCTCCCGCCGCTGGGCTGCTTCCAGGTCGAAGCGGGTCCTGCGACTGACCACTTCCTCCTGGTGGCGGATATAATGGGCGATGATCTCCTTGAGGCCCATCTGCAGGGGCTTGCCCCCGGCAATGGCCACCATGTTCACCCCGAAGGTGGTTTGCAGATCGCTATATTTATATAGATACGCCAGGATCTTATCCGCGTCCGCGTCCTTCTTGACCTCGATCACCGCCCGGGTGCCCGAACGGTCGGATTCATCCCGGATATCCGCGATGCCGGCAAACAGGGTTTTCTTCTCCTGGCTTACCTTGAGGATGTCCTCCAGGGCCCGGGCCTTGTTTACCTGATAGGGAAACTCGGTCACCACGATGAGCTTGCGGCCCGCACGGCCCTCCTCCATATGCACCTTGGCCCGCATGGTCAGCTTGCCCCGGCCGGTCTCATAGGCGGCACGGATCTCCGGGCTATCGAGAAGATACCCGCCGGTGGGGAAATCCGGACAGGGCATCACCTGCATCAGGGCGTCCAGGGAAACCTCCGGCTGCTCCATTTGCAGCAGCACCGCGTCGATGGCTTCCCTCAGGTTATGGGGGGGGATGTTGGTGGCCAGGCCCACGGCGATGCCGCTGGCCCCGTTTACCAGCAGATTGGGGAACCGGCCGGGCAACAGCTCCGGCTCCTTGAGGGTATCGTCAAAGTTCAGGGCAAAGGGCACCGTGTCCTTGTCCAAATCCCGCAGCATCTCCAGGGCGATGGGCGCCATGCGGGCTTCCGTATACCGCATGGCCGCCGCGCTGTCCCCATCCACGCTGCCAAAGTTGCCGTGGCCGTCCACCAGGGGCATCTGCATGTTAAAGGGCTGGGCCATGCGCACCATGGCGTCATATACCGAGGTGTCCCCGTGGGGATGGTATTTGCCCAGGCAATCCCCCACGATGCGGGCGCTTTTCCGGTGGGGCTTATCCGGGGTGGTGCCCAGCTCCAGCATGGTATACAAAATTCGCCGCTGCACCGGCTTGAGCCCGTCCTCCACCCGGGGCAAGGCCCGCTCCAGGATCACGTATTCCGCATAGGGCAGCATGGATTCGTGCATCACCGTGTCCATGCTCTTCTCGATGATGGTCTCCCCCAGGGGAAGCTGGGGCTCGTTTTTCTT
Organism: uncultured Eubacteriales bacterium; assembly: GCA_900543475.1. Classification (GTDB taxonomy): domain Bacteria; phylum Bacillota; class Clostridia; order Christensenellales; family CAG-138; genus Pelethousia; species Pelethousia gallinarum. The sequence continues at coordinate 3,728 of UQRU01000072.1, read as the reverse complement.
AGCCATGCTGTACGCCTCCCTTCTCTACCGCGGCCTTGTCCGCAAAGGCGTCCGCCTTGTTGAAATTGGCGAATTCGCTGATATACTCCTTTCGGGGGGCCACCTTGTCCCCCATCAAAACCGTCACCAGATGTTCCACATCCGCCGCGTCGTCAATATGCACCCGCACCAGCGACCGGTTCTCCGGATTCATGGTGGTTTCCCACAGCTGCTCCGGGTTCATCTCGCCCAGGCCCTTATACCGTTGCAGGGTATAGCCCTTGCCCACCTTTTTGATGGCTGCGTTCAGCTCCCCATCGTCGTAGGCATAGCGGATCTCCTTCCCCTTTTGCACCTTGTAAAGGGGCGGCAGGCCGATGTATACATGGCCGTCGGTGATCAGCTCCTTCATGTAGCGGTAGAAGAAGGTCAAGAGGATGGCCCGGATATGGGCCCCATCCTGGTCCGCGTCCGAAAGGATGATGATCTTATCGTATTTCAGGCTGGAAAGGTCGAAATCCTCCCCAATGTTGGTGCCGATGGCGGTGATGATGGAGCGGAATTCCTCGTTGGCCAGCACCTGGTCCAGCCGCTTCTTTTCCACGTTCAAGGGCTTGCCCCGAAGGGGCAAAATCGCCTGGAACCGCCGGTCCCGCCCTTGCTTGGCGCTGCCGCCGGCGCTGTCCCCCTCCACGATGAACAGCTCGTTCCGCTTGGGGTCCCGGCCGGTGCAGCTGGACAGTTTGCCCACCAGGGGGGCGTTCTCCAGCTTGCTCTTCTCCCGGGCCATGGTCTTGGCCTTGCGGGCGGTCTCCCGGACCTTGGCCGCCTTGATGGCCTTATCCGCGATGCGGTTGGCAACATCGGCGTTTTTCAGATCCTCCAGGAAGGGGGTAAGCTGCTCCGTCACCACATATTCCACCGCGGGCCGGGCCTCTGTATTGCCCAGGCGGGTCTTGGTCTGGCCCTCAAACTGGATGTTGCGCATCTTCAAGGAGGTGATGGCGGTCAGCCCCTCCCGGAAGTCCTCCCCGGACAGGGAGGGGTCCTTGTCCTTGAGAAAGTCCATGCGCCGGCAATAGTCGTTGAGCACCTTGGTGAGGGCCGCCTTAAAGCCGGTCTCATGGGTGCCGCCCTCGGTGGTGGGGATGTTGTTGACATAGGAAAAGATGCTCTCGCTGTAGCCGTCGTTGTGCTGCATGGCGATATCCACCTCAATGCCGTCCTTTGCCCCCTTGATGTGGATGGGATCGGGATATACCGGGGTCTTGTCCCCGTTCAGGTAGCGGACAAAATCCGATAAGCCCCCGGCAAAGCAATATTCCTTTTCCCGCTTGGTGCGTTCGTCCAGCAGATAAAAGGTCACGCCCCGGTTCAAATAGGCCAATTCCCGCATCCGTTTGGAGATGGTATCAAACTGCATATCCAGGGTCTCAAATACCCGGGCGTCCGGCAAAAAGGTGATCTTGCTCCCCCGTTTGCGGGTGCGGCCGGTCTCCGCCAAGGGGGCCATGGGCTGGCCGGAATGGATCTTCCCTTGTTGATCCACATAGCTGCGGAATTTTTGATAATAGGCCCTGCCGCCGGTATAGATCTCCACCTCCACATATTCGCTCAGGGCGTTCACCACGCTGGCGCCCACCCCGTGAAGGCCGCCGGAAAATCCATAGCTATCGTTATCGAATTTGCCGCCGGCGTGGAGCTGGGTAAAGACCACCTCTACCCCGCTGACCCCCAGCTTTTCATGGATGCCCACCGGGATGCCCCGGCCGTTGTCCTCCACGGTGACGGATTGGTCCTTATGCAGGGTTACCTGCACCCGGTCCGCATAGCCGTTGGCAGCCTCGTCCACGGCGTTATCCACGATCTCCCACAACATATGATGCAGGCCCCGCACGCCGGTGGAGCCGATGTACATACCCGGCCGCATCCGCACCGCCTCCAGGCCTTCCATCACCTTGATATCGCTTACGCTGTAGTCCTTGGCCATCCATTCCCTCCATATATTTGAAAAAAATCCTTTGGTCACCATATACGGTATATGGAACCGTAAAATACCACATTACAGTATAATACAACAGGCAAAAATGGGCAATGTATATTCTCCCCCCTTCTTCACCACACTACATATAACGATAAGAAAGGAAAGAAAATCATGGACCCCAACGCGCAACTTTTGCAGGACATATACCAAAACACCGTCATGGGCAAAGTGGCCCTAAATCAGCTGATCAAGCGCTGTGAAGACCCCGACTTTCGCAAGGCCATGGCAGACCAATTTGCAGAATACCATCAGGTGCAAACCGAGGCCCAACGTCTTTTAAAGGCTACCCACCTGGACCCCAAACGCCCGCCGGTTTTCCCCTTGCGGGTCCACACCAGCCTGAACCTGCGGCTGGACAGGACCTCCACCCATATGGCGGAAATGCTTATGCAGGGCAGCGTCATGGGGATCGTAGACCTATCCCGCTCCCTGCGCAAATATTCCCTGGCCGGCAACGAAGCCCGGGCATTGGGGGAACAATTGCTGCGCACCGAGGAGAACAACCTGCGCCGGCTTCAGCGCTATCTGTAGATTTCCCAAAGCCGAAAAAAGAGGAAGCCCGTTGGCTTCCTCTTTGCCTATGGTGGGGCCCTCCATTGGGGCCCGTGCATTTTTAAGTTTGGAGGGCCAGGCCTTCAAGTCCTTTGGCAATAGGCCTGGATGGCCCGCTGTACGAACGCCGCCGTGCCAGGGCCTCCGGCCCGGTCGATGTTCTCCCGAAAGCGGGGGTCCTCCGTATACATCTGCCCCAGCCCTTGCAGGATCTGCGGGGTGCAGGTATAAAAATGCCGGGTGATATGGTTTTGCAGGGCCTGGATCTTCTCCTGCACCAGCTCGTGCGCCGGGGGCAGCGATTGCATTACCCCAAGCGCCTGGAACAACCCCATCAACGCCTGGGTTGCCCCGGCAATGTCCGCCTCCTTATTTTGGACAAATTCCATATAGGCCTTGGTATGGCCCCATTTCCCTTTGGCTTCCGCCTTGTATTGCTCCAACGCCTTTGTATCAAACGCTTGGAAATCCATGCTCCATGCTCCTTTTTCCAAAATTCCACGGGCCAGGGAAATCAGCCCCTCCACATGCCGGCGCTTCCTCTCCAGCAGCTGAAGTTGCTGGGCCAGGGCGTCCATGGGGTCAAAACCCGGGCGATCCAAGATGGACTTGATCTCCTGTAAAGGGAAACCCAGCTCCCGAAAAAGCAGGATGCTTTGCAGCCGGCCAAGGGCCCCTTCGTCATATAGACGGTAGCCGGCCTCCGTCACCTTGGCTGGCTTGAGCAGCCCGATGGCGTCATAATGATGTAAGGTGCGCACGCTTACACCCGCAATATCGCTGACTTGCTTTACGGTCCACATGGCGTTTCCCTCCCTGTGTAGGGCCATTATAAGCCCTGCCGTAAGGGGAGGGTCAAGGGGCGCTGAGAAATTTTTTCGCAGCGCGGCAATTCGCCCTCCGTCATTTTGGAAAAATCCTATTTGCGTCAGGGCTGGACTGCTTCCCTGGACGGTTTCACCGGTTGGATCACAACCGTCCCTAGCGTCCGAAACGGGCTGCATATTCCAAAGCGTCCATAAGCAAAGGCGGCATAGCCCGTGGGCTATGCCGCCTCAGCCTGTCGAAAAACCCCCGGGGGTTCGGGGGCCGCAATGCAGTTCGCAAAGGTCGCGCTGCGTCGGCCCGTGGGGCCTTCCTGGCGCTCCCTTGC
>UQRU01000071.1 GCA_900543475.1 uncultured Eubacteriales bacterium | reverse complement strand
CGCATGTCGCCAAATCCGATTATAGCCTCCGGGGGCTGCGGCCCCCGAGCCCCCAGGGGTTTCTCGACAAGCTGAGCAAAGCCCCATCCAGTGGATGGGGCTTTGCCTTCCCCGGGCTGGCCCGGCCACTGCATCCAGCGGCCAGGGGCGCCCTCCCTACCACTGGCATTACTTAATACAATAGAATTACTATGTCATTATATTTTCGATGGTTGGAGTTCTGACAAGAAATAACAGGCTGTTGTGATTTCCCAAACAAATTAAAAAACTGCCTGTTATTATAGTTATCTTTAATTCTTCAAAAGTTTCTCCAGTAATGTTTGACATGTCTTTGCCTATTGAATAGTGTTTTCTGCGGGAGAAAAATAAAATTAGATGATTGAAACTAAATTAAATAATAATATAAAGATAATTCTATTAAGTTATTATAGTAAATTATTTAATTAAAGCCTAATATTAAGTAACATAAATGTTTGCGGCTAAAACTTAATGATTAAATTCAAACTCATAGATTATTTATTGGGAATACCCGTAAAGTACTTGAAGATGTCATTTTCGTATTGAAAAAATATGATATGTAGAATACAGAATAAAAAGTGTGTTCAATACAGATATTACACAATTTCGTACTTCTTAGTAAAGGAATGAGACAATATACCCATCTAGAATAGCGGCAGCAGATAAGAGTGAACTAATGTATTTGTTCCCTATATGGAACGCTTAGGTGAGGATAAAAAATAATTTTTTGATTTATAAATATGGATACTGTGAAAAAGAAAATATTAAAGTTCTTCCATGAAAACAAAGATCTTTAGGATGATATGTGGGCTGCTGCTTATCTTTTCCATGAGATCTGCTAGTGGTAGATTTAAGGTTAAATATTAAGTAAACAAATATAAAGAAATAATAATCATAAATATTTAGGTTTTATATGCAAATAAGTGAGTTTATTCTGTGAGCAAAGCATAGAATGGTGGTCCCGTTATTATCGAAAATCATTGTTGACAAAACAAATGTCATAACATATAATCATTATAGTTGATATAACAATTATTTAATGTTATGAGGAATTTGGGCGATTCTTCCACACCTCTATACATTTTACCGCCATAGGCCCTCCATTGCCCACAGTACCCTTGGCTATTGGAAGAAAATAATTAAAAACCTACTGGACATACTATAACGGTACCATCATAGCAAAAACTGACCGATGAAGTTCTTATAGAACTTGCATGGGTAGGTATTCGTTACGCCAAACGGCGGCTATTGTAACTTGAAAACCGCATAGGAAAATTTATTTTTTTAAATAAATTGTGTATTTATAACGATCACCGCGAAGATAGCTGATACAGTATTCAAATACCACGTCTTCCTGCCGGGAAGTGCGTTCAATCTTTAGGGCGGGAGAGTTTTTATTTAGCTTTAGGTGAAGCCGCACATCATTTGGTAACACCACCGCTTCGAAGCTTTCTTCCGCGCTGGTGGGGGCTATATTGCCGGATTTTTCTAAGGAATTGTACAGCCCTATGGCTTGAATATCCTCGGGGCAAAGCCGGGGGCAAAGATGCACGGGGATGTAGGAGGTTTCATACACATAGGGCGTGTCGTCGATAAGCCGCAGCCGCTCCACCGCAAAGACCGGGCAAAAAGACAATACCCCCAGGTGGGACGCCGTATTGTCGTCCGCCTCCAGCTTGCGGAAATCCAGGATGATATCGTGCTGCTTGAACCCGTGCCTTTGCAGCTCCTGGGAGAAGGAATAGAAGGTGGAAAGCTTGGTGTCGATCTTAGGGGAGGATACGAAGGTGCCCCGCCCCTGCTGCCGCACAATGTAGCCGTCGTTGGCCAGGGACTCCAGCGCCTGGCGTACCGTGATCCGGCTGAGCTGATACTCCTGGCAAAGCTGATGCTCTGTGGGGATCTTGCTGCCTGCCACCCACTGGCCTGTATGGATCTTTTCTATGATTTTTTCTTTGAGTTGCATGTATAAGGGGGAAGGCTTAATGGCACTCATGGGCGCACCTCGTTTAACAGGATCTTATGAGAAATAGGATATAACAAATATAGCATATGATCATAATGTTTTCAATATTTGACATAGCATTTTTTTGAAGAATTTTAATATTCGCCGGAGGAATGAGAAATATGTACAAAACAGAACAGGAAATCCATGAGCAGCATGTGGCATTGCAGCAAACGAAAGCCTGGTTTGCACAAAACCGTTCATCCTTAGCCGCCTTTTTCGCCGCCAATCCGGCCCAGCGGTTTGTGATGCTGGGCAGCGGCTCGGGCTACATGCTGGCCAAATCCGCCGCCGCGGCCTTTTCCCTGCAAAACGGCAGCGTCGGCTATGCGGTATCCGGCGGGGATTTCATGCTGGATCCGGAAAAATACAAAGACCTTTGCACCGGCGCCATTGTGATCGCCCTGTCCCGCTCCGGCCTTACCACGGAAATGGTCCGGTCCGTGGAGCATATTAAAAAGCATTTTTCCGCCAAGGTGTTGGCTGTTACCGCCAAGGAAGGGGCGGATCTTAACGGCCTTGCGGATTATGGGATCTGCTTGCCCTGGGCCTACGACCAGTCCGTATGCCAGACCCGCACCGTGACCAACCTATATGCTGCCATTCTATACTTGGCGGCCATCCGCTTCGACAAGGATTCCCTTTGGACGGATCTATGCAGTGTCATCGACGCCAACCAGGCATTTCGCCAAGGCATTGCCCCGGTGACAGACACTCTGGCCAGCCTGGATTTTTCCGATGTGGTTGTGCTGGCGGATGGCCCGGTGGCCGGCATTGCGGAAGAAGCAGCTTTGGCCTTTACGGAAATCAGCAAGATTAGTGGCAAGCAGTTTAATGTGTTGGATTTTCGGCACGGCCCCATCGTGCTTTGCTCCAACAAGACCTTGGTGCTGGCTTTGCTTCGCAGTGGAGAAAACTTTTACCAAAAGGAAATGGTCCGGGATTTGAAGGCACGGGGGTGCATCTTATGTGTGGCTGCCCAGGATCCCGCCCAGTATCCGGATGTATACCAAGTCGTGCTTCCGCCGGTCAAGAACCATGCGGCCAACGGGATCGACTTTATTAACCTGGCCCAGCTGATTGCCTTGAAAAAGGCCCTCAATTCCGGCATCAACCCAGATGTGCCCGCTGGACTGGACGCCTATATCTCCCTGAAGGAACCTGTAACGCAAGCTTGAAAAGGAGGAAAACCTATGTTTTTAGACCTAGTACAAAGGCGCAACCCAGATCTAATCCGGGCTGCCGTAGCGCTCCATCAACGGGGTATCATCCCTGCGAACACTTATGTGATCGACCTGGACACCGTTATGGAAAACGCCCGGGCCATCACCGCCACGTCCAAGGAAACCGGTGTGCAGACCTACTTCATGAGCAAACATTTCAACCGCAACCCCGTCGTTAGCGCAGCAATTGTGCAGGCGGGATTCCCTGGAATCGTGGCGGTGGATGTACAATGCGCCAAAGCCCAGTGGCGCTATGGCAACCCGGTGCAACATGTGGGTCACCTGGTCCAGATCCCCAAGCATGAGATCCCCCATGTATTAGAAATGCGCCCGGAGGTATGGACTATCTTTAGCCTGGAAAATGCTAAGCTGCTTTCCGATGCGGCGGAAGCTATGGGTATGGTACAAGACATTCTACTCCGGGTTCGGGCACCAGAAGACATTATATACCCCAACGAGGAGGGCGGCATTTGGGAGACTGATTTGGTGGAGACGGCAAAGGCCATTTCTACCTATCCTGGGGTACGAATTGTGGGAACGGTGACCTTCCCTGGCACGCTGGTATCCGAGGTCAAGGGTGGGCAGGCTACTATTAATGCCAGCACCGCGGTTCGGGCAGCCAACACCCTACGGGAGATGGGCTTCCCTATCCGCCAGATCAACCTGCCCGGCGCTTCCTCCGCAGCTATGCTGCCGGTGGTTAAAGCCGCAGGTGGTACCCATGCGGAGCCCGGCCACGGCATCTTCGGCACCACCCCCTGGCATCTGCTGGCCGATCTGCCTGAGCGCCCTGCCATGGTTTACGTCAACGAGATCTCCCATACTTTTGAAAACAAGGCCTATTGCTTTGGCGGCGGCTTCTATGCCTGCGATACCCCAGCCAATCGGGGGGACGACCATCCTTACCGCCTGTCCCGCGGCTGGGATCCCCATGCCTTTGTGGGGTCCGACCCCGCAACCATTTTTGAGAAAAAGCTCCAGGCGGACGTGGGTTCCTTCTTTGGCCGTACCCTCAATGCAACGGATTACTATGGCGCCCTGTTTATGCCGGAAAAGAACGTGGCGTCCGGGGAAACCGCCGTATTCGGCTTCCGGGCCCAGGCCTTTACCATGCGCACCAACGTGGCAGTGATCCGTCAGGCTTCCAGTGAACCTCGTCTGGTGGGCCTGTTTGACCGGGCCAACAACCTGCTGGACGAGAAAGGGTATCCCGTGGCGGATTCCGCAGCCCATGTCCGGCGGCTGATAAAAGAGGAAATCGGCTGATTGCAAGGCTGTTTCATAATTAAAACCAACAGGAGGAAACCATGAAAAACAAAGCCATTCGTATCATCTCTTTGATCCTGGTGACGCTCATGTGCATCGGCATGGCCGCTTGCACTGCGCCCACCACCCCGTCCCAAACCCAGGAATCCGCCGCCTCCAATACCGAGGCCGGAGAAGCGCCCTCCGCTTACTATTATACCGATCCGGAAGAGGTCATCGGCGACGCCAATTCCTTTGAAGGCATCACCATCGGCTTCTCTCAGCGCTCCGTAGCAGGCAGCTCCTGGTACGAGAACCTGATCCGCATCGCCCAAGCGGAAGCGGAACACCTTGGCGTGAACCTGATTGTCACTGATGCCAATGGCGATCTGGCCACCCAGATCTCCGACATTGAAGATCTAATCGCCCAGGGCTGTGATGCCATCATCGTCAACCCCGTGGATCCCTCCGGCATCATCGCTGCCACAGATATGGTACACCAGGCTGGCATTCCTTTAATCAATGTAAACAGCCAGATGGAATCCACCGCTGCTCCCACCTGCTTTGTAGGCCACGACACCTATAGCTTCGGCTATTCCGCCGGCACCGCCTTGGCTGAGGCCTTCGACGCCAAAAACGGCTGCCCAGAGGAGATCAAGGCTGCTATGATCATGGGCTTTCCCAAGGAGCTGTACTCCATCCAGGAATCCAACGGCATGATCGCCGGCTTTACTGCTTACTATCTGGATAAGTATAACAAGTGCAACCTGAACATCGTGGCTTGCCGCTACGGCGAGTGGAGCGCGGATACCGCCCTGAAGGAGACCGACGACATCCTGGCCGCCAATGCGGATCTGGATATCCTCTTCGTACTGGACGGCAGCATGGGTGTTGCCTCCACCTCTTCTATCCAGTCCGCGGGTCTGGAAGGCCAGGTGATGGTATGCTGCGCTGGCGGCCGTAAGGAAGAGCTGGCTGCCATCCAGGAAGGCACCATTGTAGCCAGCGCCACCTGCGATCCCCGGCAGGAAGGTAAGTGGTCGGTGCTAATGGCCGCCTATGCTGCTAGCGGCGCCAATGTGCCCGCCACCATGTATATCGACTCTGTGGGCATTAACGCCAATAACGCGGCGGAGCTTTATGATCCCGACTCTGCTTATTAATCGCTGACCAGAGGGCTCCTGTCGGAAAATAGCTTTCAGGCGGGAGCCCTGTTTAGAGAGGTAAACTATGCAGGAAAACGTACTATTACGCGTGCAAAACGTGTCCAAGAGCTATCCGGGCACCCGGGTTTTGACAGATACCAACCTGGTTGTTCACCAAGGAGAGATCCTGGGATTGGTGGGAGAAAACGGCGCCGGCAAAAGCACGCTGATCAAAATACTGGCCGGCGCGGTCAATCTTGATAGCGGCAGCTTTGTTTTCGATGGGAAAGAGATCGTTTCCTGGAATACCATGGACGCCCGCCGGGCAGGCATGATCACGGTTTATCAGGAGCTTAGCCTGGTGCCGGAGCTCAGCGTGGCGGAAAATATTTTTCTTGGGGCGTGGCCCCAACACACCGGCTTCGTGGATTTCCGGCAAATGGAAACCCAAGCGGCCAAGATCCTCAAAAGGCTGGAATTGGACGTTAACCCCGCCATCCCGGTCAAGGATTTGAGCATCGCCTCCAGGCAGATGGTGGAGATCGGCCGGGCGCTGCAAATGCAGCCCAAGCTGCTGATCCTGGACGAACCCACCTCCTCCTTGAGCCAGGACGACGCCGATTACCTTCACGAGATCATCAAGAAGCTTAAGGCCGAGGGTACCAGCATCATCTATGTATCCCACCGGCTGGAGGATGTGATGTTTATATCTGACCGGATTGCCGTATTGAAGGACGGCATTGTGAGCGGAGAATTAGATAGAAAAGACTTTAATAAAGAAACCATCGTCAGCTATATGATCGGTCGGAACATCCGCTCCTATGGCATCGGCGGCCACGCCACCGACCAAGTGGTTTTGCAAGTCAACAACTTGACCGTAGGTCATAAGGTAAAGGATGTGTCCTTTTCTTTGAAAAAGGGAGAAATCCTGGGCATTGCCGGGCTTATGGGCAGTGGTCGCAGCACCCTGGTGAAGAGCATCTTCGGCGCGGCCAAACGCACCGGCGGCACCATTCTGATAAACGGTAAACAGGTATCCTTACGGAACCCTTCCGAGGCTATTGCCCTGAAAATGGGATTCCTGCCGGAGGATCGTCGCCTTCAGGGCCTATTCATGCAGCTGCCCATCCGGGAAAACATCTCTATTTCCGACCTGGGGGAATTTTCCCGTTTTTCCCTGATGCAGGGGAAAAAGGAGGACGCCATCGCCCAAAAGGAGTTTGAGCGGGTCAACGTGAAAGCCCCCAGCATCCGCAGCATCGTTTCCACCCTGTCCGGCGGCAACCAGCAGAAGATCGTGCTGGCTAGATGGTTGGCCGCTAACTGCGATATCCTGCTGTTTGACGAACCCACCCGGGGTATCGACGTGGGCTCCAAGGAGGAGATCTATAAGCTGATCGACAATTTTGCCAAGGCTGGCGGTGCCGCTATCATTATTTCATCGGAAATGCCCGAGCTCTTGGCCCTGTCCGATCGGATCATCGTCCTTGCAGAAGGCCATAAGACCGGCGAATTCTCCAGGCAAGAAGCCGATGAATCCAAACTGATGAACAAGATGATTGAATACCACAGGGTATTGGAGGAAGTAGAATGAATGCCTTACAAAACAGCCGTTCCCTGCAAGGGGCAAACGGCGCAAAGAGCTTTTTTCAAAAGTACTATCTGGTGATCACGTTCCTTTTGATGTTCGTGGTATCCTGCTTATTGTCCCCGAAGTTTTTCACTCCCCTGAATTTGCTCAATATCCTTACCCAAAACGCTACTACTGCCATTTTGTCCTATGGCATGCTGTTTGTTATCGTCACTGGCGGCATCGATCTTTCCGTAGGCTCTTTCCTGGCTCTGTCCGTATGCCTCACCGCTGGCCTGCTGAATCAGAATTGGCCTATTGCTGCGGTTTGCTTATTCGTGGTGCTAGTTATGGCGGTAGGCGGCGCCATTGCAGGAGGCCTGATTGCCTTCGGCAAAATCGAACCTTTTATCGCTACTTTGGCCATGCAACAGGTGGTGCGGGGTATTGCTTACATCTACCAGGTGGGATCTGTGGCCGTGATCAACAACCAAACCTTCCTGACTAACTTCGCTGGTAACCTGGGCCCCATTCCCATCGCCATCATCTATGCGGTGATCATCGGCATCATCATGCACATCCTGCTGAAAAATACTACCTTTGGTAGAAAGACCTATGCTATTGGCGGCAGCAAGGAGGCAGCTAAACTGGTGGGTGTTTCCGTGAATAAGATGCTGATCAGTATCTATGTGCTTTCCGCCATCCTGGCGGGTATCGCAGGCATTATCATGGCGGCCCGGCTGCGGGTAGGAACTGCCTTGGTAGGCGACGGCTTGGAGCTGGATGCCATTGCCTCTGTGGTCATTGGCGGCGCGGCCTTTACCGGTGGTCGGGGCACAGTGATGAACACCGTGCTGGGCGTGCTGATCCTGGGGATCATCGGCAACATCATGAACCTGATGGGGGTTGCCACCTATCCCCAGATGATGATCAAAGGCGCGATCATCGTAGCGGCCGTGCTGGCCAAGCGGGACTGAGAGGCGCGCCATGACGACCCAATCGCAACCCGCTGCAAGCTTGCAGGAAACCGCCCAACGGCTGGGGGATGAAGCCATTCAGCTGGCGGAAGCCCTGATTGCCCATCCCAGCGAGATTGTTCCCAATGGAGGAACCGAAGGACCTGCCCAGCATTTTTTGGCGGACTTTTTAAAGGATAAAGGCTATGATACCATCGATGTGTTCACCCCAGACTCTGTGGCCGGGGCCCAGGAACACAAAGCTTGGTGGCCTAACCAGACCTATACGGACCGCCCCAATGTGGTGGCTGTGCGTAAGGGTAAGGGCGGAGGCCGCAACCTGATCCTGAATGGACACATGGACGTAGTGCCGGCAGGGGATCGGGCCCAATGGACCCAAGATCCCTTTGACCCCATTCAGCGGGACGGGTATCTATACGGCCGGGGCGCCTGCGACATGAAGAGCGGTATTGCGGTCATGTGCATGGCTATGGAGGCCCTGCGGCAGGCGGGAATCCAGCTGGCAGGGGACGTGATCCTGGAAAGCGTGGTCTGTGAGGAGACAGGAGTATACAACGGCACCCTGGCCTGTTGCCTTAAAGGTTACAAGGCAGACGGAGCGGTGGTATTGGAGCCCACTAATCTGGACATTTGTACTGGCCTTAAGGGTAATCATGTATACGAAGTGGAGATTCCAGGCAAGGCCACCCACAATTGCCTGTGGTGGAGGGGAAACAGTGCCTTTGACCATGCCATCTACTTTAAGGAGGGCATGAAGCGCTTTGAAGACCTGCGCACCGCTCAGCTCAGGCAGCATCCCCTTTATCATGACGCGGACTATTTCCCCACACCCGCCTTGGTGGATGATATCTGGTATCTGAAAGCGGGAGAAGCCCACTTTTTTGCGGTTCCTGATCAGGCAAAGCTTATGTTCATGGTGGAGATGCTACCCGGGGAAAACCGGGAGCAGGTGAAGCAGCAATTTGAACAGTATATGGGTTCCTGGTGTGCTGCGCATCCTTATCTAAAGGATCACCCACCGGTATTCCATTCACCGGACTTCCGACCAATCTATCCCACGGCTGTGTCCTTGGATGATCCTCTGGTGCAGCTGATGCAGCAGAGCCTGACGCAACTGCGGGGCCAGCGGGCCAACACCCGGGGTTTTGAAAGCGCCTGCGATGCCATGACCCTGACTCTGTGGGGGGATACACCGGCCATTATGTATGGCCCGGGCCTATTGGAAAACGCCCACGAGATTAACGAGCGGGTGGAGCTGGCTCAGATCCGCCAGGCTGTGGTGGAATTGGCGGAGTTCATCCGGCGGTATTGCGGCGATTAGACCCGGCCCGACGCCCGAATTGTGAAAACCCGCTGCTGCGTGTTGCAGCGGGTCCCTTTTTATCTCTTCCACCCTTTGCCCGGCTGCCGGGCGAAGGGCATACTATGCGCAAACAAGGATGAGGAGGCCAAAGATGTTATTGAGCTTTGACGGCGGCGGATCCAAGACCGCGGTGCAGCTATGCGATCTTCAGGGAAGGGTTTTGGCGGAGGAAACCATCGATACCATAGATTACGGCCAAATCGGCATTCCCCAGGTGGCCGCCCGGCTCAAAGCCGGCCTAAACGCGGTTTTGCGGCGGTCGGGCAAGGAGGAAAAGGCCCTGGCCGGCATCACGGTAGGCCTGCCCCGGCTGGGGGAGATCCCAGCGGAAAGCCGGGATCTGGAGCAGGCGGTACGGGAGGTATTCCCCGCCACGGCTCGGGTATTCCCGGTAAACGACGTGGTGTGCGCCATGTATGGAGCCCTGGGCGGCCGGCCCGGAATCTGCCTGCTGTGTGGCACCGGCAGCATGGCCATGGGCATGGATGGGCAAGGCGTCATTGCGCGGGCTGGGGGATGGAGCCACATTTTTAGCGACCAGGGCTCCGGCTATTGGCTAGGGCTACAGGCGATGTCCCTGTTTGCCAAGGAGGCGGACGGCATGGCGGAAAAGGGGCCGCTTTATTCCCTGGTACTGGATCGCTTTGGAGCGGCGGAACCCATGGCGCTGGTGGCCGTCTTTGAAAAGCTGGCCGCCAGCCGGAAGGAGACCGCCGCCTTACAGCGGCTGCTGCTGCAAGCCGCCCAGGCGGGGGACCGGGAGGCCCAAAGGCTATATGAAGCAGCCGCCCAGGAATTGGCCCAGCTGGTCCTGGCCATTCGAAAACAGTTGTCTTTTCCGCAGGGGAAACCAGTGCAGGTATCCTTTGCTGGCGGTATGTTTAATGTAGGGCCTCTTTTGACAATCCCTTTGCAGAAAGCCCTTGTAGGTACGGATATGGAAATTGTAGAACCTTGCTTTTCCCCGGTATTCGGCGGCATTCTGTATGCCGCTATCCAGCTGGGCTATCCGCTGGCAGCTGGGAGGAAGGGGGACATGGACCCGGTTAAGGCAAAAAATGGCATGGAGTAAAAGCCGCCCTGGCTGGCAAGTGCAGGACTAGCCAGTCAACGCAATAGACGGATGATGACAATTGGGTTGGAGAAAGAAAAGTAACGAAAAGTATAAATGGCTTACCTCAACAGAAATGTGGCCGCCGGTATGTTTCTGGCGGCCAAGCTTGATCGGGCGTATCGCTATCGGGAGGGGTTGTCAGGGGCGCCCTCTGGCGGCCCC
>UQRU01000070.1 GCA_900543475.1 uncultured Eubacteriales bacterium | reverse complement strand
ACCCTTGCTACGCAAGGCTTTTTGCGGATTTGACGCGCATGTCGCCAAATCCGATTATAGCCTCCGGGGGCTGCGGCTCCCGAGCCCCCAGGGGTTTCTCGACAAGCTGCCGCTAACAAGTGTATACTTGTTAGCGTTTTTTTCAATTTACCCCTGTATTGGAGGTCCTGCCATGGAAACACAGCCCAAAGCCCAATTGGACGCTGGATTTTTATCCGGCCCTATTCTACCGCCCCTGATTCGCTTTTCCTTGCCTCTGATGCTTTCCCTGCTTTTGCAGGCCCTATATGGCGGGGTGGATCTAGCTGTGGTCGGCTGGTTTTCCACCACTGCCCACGTATCCGCTGTGGCAACCGGCAGCCAAATGATGCAAGCTGTCACCGTGGTGATCACCGGCCTGACCATGGGCGTCACTGTATTGTTGGGCCACGCCATGGGCGCCGGCGACCCCAAGACTGCCGGGGATGTAACGGCAGCCCAAATTTGGTTGTTTTTGCCGTTGGCCCTTTTTTGCGCCCTATTGATAATCTCCCTTGCGCCCTGGCTTACACAGTTGATGCAGGTGCCGGCGGCAGCCGTTGACGCCACCATAGCTTATATTCGTATTTGCGCTGGGGGCACGATTTTTATTACCGCCTATAATGTGATCAGCGGATTATTTCGAGGCATTGGGAATTCCCGCTCGCCCTTTCTCTTTGTGCTGATTGCTTGCCTTGTAAATGTGGTTTTGGATCTGGTGTTCGTAGGCGTTTTCTCCATGGGTGCGGGGGGAGCCGCTTTGGCTACTGTGCTGGCCCAGGCTGCCAGCGTGGCTTTTTCTTTGGCTTATCTGCATCGGCATCCCTTTCCCTTTCCCGTGGGCAAGGCGAACCTGCGTGCTCCTGGCGTCCCCAAAGGCATCCTGCGGGTGGGCGGGCCCATTGCCTTACAGGAATTGCTGGTTCATATTTCCTTTTTGATTATTACCAGCATTGTGAATGGGCTGGGGTTGGTAGCTTCCGCAGGCATCGGTATTTCGGAAAAGCTATTTGTATTCCTCTCCATCGCTCCCTCGGCGTTTATGTCCGCCCTGTCTGCTTTTGTGGCGCAAAATATGGGGGCCGGGAATCCGCAACGGGCTTTGCGGGCCATGTATGTGGCCCAGGCCATCAGCTTTGCCTGCGGCATCCTGACCTTTTCGCTCACCTTTTTTGCTGGGGACTTCCTGGCTTCCTTGTTCGATGGGGACCCCGCTGTCATCCAGGCTACCGCCCAATATATGCGCGGTAGCGGCTTTGAATACCTGATGATCCCCCTATCCTTCTGTTTCCTCGGGTATTTCAACGGTAGAGAACGCACTGCCTTTGTGATGATCCAGGGGTTGGCTTCCGCCTTTCTCGTACGCATCCCCCTGTCCTACTATTTAAGCCGCCTGCCTGGGGCCGGTATGTTTACCATCAGCCTGGCAGTCCCTGCGGCAGGCCTGCTAAGCTTGGGCATGTGCTTGGCCTACTTTCTCCATATCCGCCGGGGAGAACCTTTGCCCGGGAAATAACTACGCCGTTTGTAAAAAGCCGTCACAGCCTCCTAGGCAGCGACGGCTTTTTTATTGCCTTAAGAAATATCTCCGTACGGCCGGCTGAACCTATGAAGCCTGCCTGGAGGGATACTTTTTATAAGTGGCCAAGGTGACCCCCACCAATGCCACGCCGCACAGGGCCACGCCAGCAATGGTAGAGCCGATGCCATAGGGCTCTCCCAGCAGCTTCCAAATGATGCTGGTCACCAACCCAACGATCATACCGGATAGGATGCCGGGATTATTGGCCTTTTTCCAATACAAGGCCGCCAAGCAGGGCAACCCCATGGCCGCCGCATAGAAGGTCCAAGCAAACATCAAAGCGTCATAGGCGCTGGTGTAGAACAAAGCCACCACCAGGGCAAACAGGGAAATGAGCACGGTGATGATCCGGGATAAGCGCAGTTCCTGCCGGTCGGTCATATTCGGGTGGAGGGTGCGCCAGATGTCATTGACGCCCGCCTGCGTCGCCACCAAAATACAGGTATCCGCCGAGGACATCATCACGGAAAGCAGGCCTGCAAAGGTAAGGCCAGTCAGCCCCGGGGGCAAAATGGTGGCTACCATTACCGGGATAGCATAATCCGCCGTACCGTATTCCTGGATCAAGTTCGGGAAGAGCAGGGCCGCGGATAGGCCTAAAAACAGCGTAACGGCAATGGTGAGGGAATAGACCAGCGTACCGCCAAATTGTCCTCGCAAGGCGGATTTCCGGTCTTTTGCCGCAAAGGCCCGTTGCCAGTATTCTGCGCCTGCAATGGTCATGACCAGGTTGGTGAAGATCAACGTAATGATATCCGGCGAAAGGTTCAAGTGGAGCTTTTCTGGCGGTGTCTGGGCGATGAGGGCCGCCATGCCGCCCACCTCTTTCACGGACATGATGGGGAGAAGGATATATACAAACAGGATCAGGATAAAGAACTGTACTAGATCCGTATACACTACCCCGAATAGGCCGGAGCTGGCCGTATAGATCACAAAAATGGCGCTGGCGATCACTGCGCCCCATACATAATTGATGCCGAAGTTTCCGCCCACCACCCCAAACACCGTGGCGGTGGCGCTGATCTGTGCGCCCACGGTGGCAGCCATGCTATAGGCGATCATGGCGCCGGCCAGAAGTTTGGCGGTTTTGCCGAAGCGGTACTCCATCAGTTCGGGGATGGAGGTGATATTATACTTGCGGCCAATGTCCGCAATATGCCCCGTACAGAAGGAAAAAATATACATGCCAATCATATAGGGCAAGGCGATGGCAATGGCCACCATGCCCCCGCTATAGGCGTAGCCGCCCCGGCCAATCAGGGCGCTGCCGCCGATGATGGAGGCGCAGACGGTGGCCATGAGCACCACCGGCCCCAGGGTCCTACCGGCAATGAAGAAATCCCCGGAGGTTTTGATCTTTTTTGTAAAATAAAAGCCGATCCATAGCATGCCTATCAAATAGGCGAAAATAATAAGGATGTCTAAAAGTGTTACGCTTTCCATAATCTTCCCCCTTTTTTAATAATAAAAAATGCCGGGGCAAAGCTGCCGCGGCGCAAAAGGCAAAGATTTGGATACTACAACCAGCAGCCATAGAGACTATGGCTTTCCTCCTTCTACGCCTACGAGATTAGCTGTCGGGTTCGGAAAGAAGGATTTCCTACCGCATTTTGGCGGATACACCCCCTGGTTGGGTCTCCCGTTGCTGAAACATCAGCATTCGGCATTTTTATAAAGTTTATATATTGATTGTATTTCAGTTTCCATTTGCTGTCAAGTCTTATCTATTCTATCCGACTTTGGGGCTGGTGGCTGGGCCTGGGGTGGGCTACCGCCCACCCCAGGCTTTCCTGCGTATTCCAAAAACCCAGCCCCGGCCCGCCGAGCCCTACGGGATCTCAAATTCCGCCCCAGCAAAGGCTACCCGGCTCTGAACGGGATCGGGATACCTTCTTGATCAACCCGGAGGGCGGCTGCCGGAATAGGCGGTCCAGTCTATGTCCAGCGTTACGCTTTTCCCAGGCCCAGGTCAAAGGCTATGGCCACAAAATCCAGCTGGATCCCCTGAACCGTATACCATTTCCCACCGATGGAGGGCTGTATTGCAAAGGACTGTCCATAGTGGAGGCCCTTTCCCCCTGGTTTGACAAAAGGAAACGGCCCCCGTGTGGGTCAGCGCCAGGGACGCTGGCGGGTGGATGATGGGAAGCGGGTTCT
Organism: uncultured Eubacteriales bacterium; assembly: GCA_900543475.1. GTDB lineage: Bacteria > Bacillota > Clostridia > Christensenellales > CAG-138 > Pelethousia > Pelethousia gallinarum. The sequence goes on along the minus strand of UQRU01000070.1, from coordinate 7,083 downwards.
CTGCCCCGATCTCCCTGGGATATTCCCCTTGGCGCCCGCAGCTGTGGAGCAGGAGAAAGGCCACGGTGACGCATGCCTTTTTTACACGTCCCCGTTCCCTCTTGGATGTGTTTTCCCTGGGTAAAAAAGCGCCGCCTTTCCTTTTGCAATCCTATTTTTATTTTGTGCTTTATGGTTTGGCTGCCGAAAAACCCTTACCATTTTCTTTGTAAATACAACAAAGCAGCCCGGCAAATGGGCCGGGCTGCTTGCTGGAAATCGGGCTGGATTATTTGCTCTTGATGTATTCGTCGATGCTGTGGGCGGCTTCCTTGCCTGCGCCCATGGCCAGGATCACCGTAGCGGAGCCGGTCACCGCGTCGCCGCCGGCGTAGACGCCCTCCCGGGTGGTCTTGCCGGTCTCGTCGGCCACCAGGCCGCCCTTGCGGGTGGTCTCCAGGCCGGCGGTGGTGGACTTGATCAGGGGGTTGGGGGAGGTGCCGATGCTCATCACCACCGTATCCACCGGGATCTCGAACTCGCTGCCCTCCACGGGGATGGGGCGGCGGCGGCCGCTATCGTCGGGCTCGCCCAGCTCCATCTTGAGGCAGCGGATGGAAGCCACGGACTTATCCTCGCCGGGGAGGATGGCCACCGGGTTGGTGAGGGTCTTGAAGATGATACCCTCCTCCTTGGCGTGCTCCACTTCCTCGGCACGGGCGGGAAGCTCGGCCTCGCTGCGGCGGTATACGATGTAGACCTCCTCGGCGCCCAAGCGCTTGGCGCACCGGGCCGCGTCCATGGCCACGTTGCCGCCGCCCACCACGGCCACCTTGTGGACATGGCGGATGGGGGTGGAAGAATCGGGCTTGTAGGCCTTCATCAGGTTGATCCGGGTGAGGAACTCGTTGGCGGAATAGACGCCGGTCAGGTTCTCGCCGGGGATGTGCATGAAGCTGGGCAAGCCCGCGCCGCTGCCGATGAACACCGCCTCAAAGCCCTCTGCAAACAGCTCGTCCACGGACTCGGTCTTGCCGATGACCACGTTGGTTTCGATGTGGACCCCCAGCTTTTTCAGGGTGTCGATCTCCGCCTGGACGATGTGCTTGGGCAGACGGAATTCCGGGATGCCGTACATGAGCACGCCGCCCGCCACGTGGAGGGCTTCAAACACGCTCACCTCATAGCCCCGCCGGGCCAGCTCACCTGCGCAGGTAAGGCCCGCAGGGCCGCTGCCTACCACGGCTACCTTATGGCCGTTCTTCTCGGGGACCTGGACGCTGCCATCGCTGTGCTCCCGGTGCCAGTCCGCCACGAACCGCTCCAGCCGGCCGATACCCACCGGCTCGCCCTTGATGCCCCGCACGCAGTACTTTTCGCACTGGCTTTCCTGGGGGCAGACCCGGCCGCACACGGCGGGCAGGGAGCTGGCTTGGGCAATGACCTGATAGGCGGCCTCATAATCCCCTTCCCGGACCTTTTCGATAAAAGCGGGGATGTGGATCTGCACGGGGCAACCCTTGACGCAGGGCATGTTTTTGCAGTTGAGGCAGCGGGCCGCCTCATCCAGGGCGATCTCCTCGGTATAGCCCAGGGCTACTTCGTTGAAGTTTTTATTCCGCACGTCCGGCTCTTGGGCGGGCATGGGGTTTTTATCCAAACGCATATTGGGCATGTTACTGTACCTCCTTGGCGAACAGGTTGCAGGCTTCTTCCCGGGCGTGGGCTTCAAAGTCGCGGTAGGTGGCGCCCCGCTGCATGGCTTCGTCGAAATCCACCAGATGGCCGTCGAAATCCGGACCGTCCACGCAGGCAAACTTGGTCTCCCCGCCTACGGTAAGCCGGCAGCCGCCGCACATGCCCGTGCCATCGATCATGATGGGGTTCATGCTGACGATGGTCTTGACGCCGTATTCCTTGGTGAGCTTGCACACGAATTTCATCATGATCAAGGGACCGATGGCGATCACCTGGTCGTATTGCTGGCCGCTTTCGATAAGGGCCTTGAGGGCGTCGGTGACCAAGCCCTTTTCCCCCCAGGTGCCGTCGTCGCTCATCTTCTTCACCAGGGTGCTGGCCTGGTCGAATTCCTTCTCCAGGATCACCAGGTCCTGGGAGCGGAAGCCGATGATGGAATGGACCTCGCAGCCCTGCTCATGGAGCTTCTTGGCCACCGGGTACGCGATGGCGCAGCCCACGCCGCCGCCTACCACAGCCACCTTCTTGAGGCCCTCGGTATGGGTGGGGGTGCCCAGGGGGCCCACAAAATCCGCCAAGGTCTCGCCGGCCTTCTTGTGGGCCAGCTTGATGGTGGTGCCGCCCACCAGCTGGTAGATAATGGTGATGTTGCCCTTTTCCCGGTCATAATCGGCTACGGTAAGGGGGATGCGCTCGCCCTCTTCGTCCACCCGCAGGATGATAAACTGGCCAGGCTCCGCCTTGGCAGCCACCCTGGGCGCATGGACCACCATACGGTATACGGTGGGGTTCAGCGGTTCGTTCAGTAAAACTTCAAACACAGCTCCATTCCTCCAATTTGATTAAATGTTGACCAATGATCCGGCTGTCGAAAAAGTGGCTGGTGCCACTTTTTCGAAAATTCCATAACTCCCTTGCGCCAGCGGCGCAGCCGGGGCGCCATGCAGGGAACCCCTTGCTACGCAATGCATTTTGTGGATCGGGGGGACTCCAGGGGGCCGACAAGCCAAGTGCAGGCTTGTCCATGGCAGACGAAAAAGCAGCCGTTCCCGTTTTCGCCAGCAGGCAAACAAGCATGGACGCGAAGGCCCATACGGCAACGGCAGCCAACCCCTTTCTGCTTGCCATCTACGGCCCAAAGGGCCACGCCCCAGAAGCCCGCCAGACCAGGCCGATCTTCTGGATTTTACGCAATACTATTGTAAACTTTCCCACGGCCAAAGTAAAGGGCCGCGCGGTTTTTTCTTATATAAATTACATGCAGGATGTGCCGGCTTTTTGCTCATTTTGCATAAACATTCTTATAAACCCAAGAAATATGCAAAAATAATTTTGAAAATACGAAAAATAGGGGTTGATTTATGCATAAACAATGTATTATAATAGGCTCCACGGACCGGCATCATGCCGGGCGGCTATTGCTAAAAATGTTTTGGAGGATACAATCATGAAAAACGCGAAATGGATCGTGGCCATGCTGATGGCCGTTATCATGCTCCTGGCCGTTGGCTGCGCCAGCGAACCTGCGGATACCGCCGCCACCCCTGCTCCCACCGAGGCTCCTGCCGAGGAAGCGCCCGCCGCGGAAGCCCCCGCTGAAGAGGAAGCCCCTGCCGAGGAAGCGGCTGCCGAGACCCCCAATGTGGACGCCATCAAGGAAGCCGGCAAGCTGGTCATGCTCACCAACGCCGGGTTCGCTCCCTATGAGTTCCTGGGGCCGGATAACAACATCGTGGGCGTAGACGTGGAGATCGCCGGCGCCATCGCCGCGGAATTGGGCGTGGAGCTGGAAGTGGTGGATATGGACTTTGACGCCATCATCTTTGCCCTCCAGTCCGGCAAGGGCGACCTGGGCGTGGCCGGCATGACCAACACCCCGGAGCGTGCGGAGACCGTGGATTTCTCCATCAACTATGTGGATACCAACCAAATGATCATCGTGCCTGAGGGCAGCGACATCACCGGCCCCGAGGGCCTGGCGGGCAAGACCATCGGCGTGCAGATGGGCACCACCGGCGACCTGTTCGTCACCGACAACATCGAGGGCGCCAATGTGCAGCGTTATAAGACCGGCCCGGATGCCGGCGCGGAGCTGGCTGCCGGCAAGCTGGATGCGGTGGTGATCGATGCGGGCCCCGCTGCCCAGATCGCTGGCGCCAATGCCGGCCTGATGGTGCTGGAGACCCCCGCCACCCCCGAGCCTGAGCAGTATGCCATTGCCATTGCCAAGGGCGAAGAGGATCTGAAGGCGGTTGTGGACAGCGTGCTGGAGAAGCTGATCGCAGACGGCCAGGTCCAGGCCTGGATCGACGAATACAACGAGATCTCCAGCCAGGAGTCTGCCGCGTAACGCTGGCTGACGCCATCTAACGAGGACCCGACTGGCAGAAACAGAGGAAACAACCTTTCCTCTGTTTCTGTTGTACCATCGAATGTATAGGGGGACACATGTGGGATAATTTCGGCCAACAGCTTTACGACAACATTATCAAGGAAGGCCGCCTGGGCCTATACTGGGACGGGTTGAAAAACACCCTCTACCTGACCCTGGGCGCCGCGGTGATCGGCATCATCCTGGGCAGCCTGGTGGCCATTGCCAAGGTCTACCTGAAAAACAAAAAAAAGCCCGGCAGCCCGCTGCGCCGCTTCTTGGACAAGCTGCTGGGGGCGGTGTGCGACCTGTACCTGACTGTCATCCGGGGCACCCCTATGATGGTCCAGGTGTTGATCTTCTGCTGGATCATCTTCGGCAATGCCCCCATCACCTTCAACTTCTACGCAGCCATGATCGCCTTTGGCATCAACTCCGGCGCCTATGTGGCGGAGATCGTCCGAGCGGGCATCAACGCGGTGAACATCGGCCAAACGGAAGCCGGCCGTTCCCTGGGCCTTACCGGCGGCATGACCATGCGCTATATCGTATTGCCCCAGGCCATTAAAAATATCCTGCCTGCCTTGGCCAATGAAGCCATCACCCTGCTGAAGGAAACCGCCATCGTGGGCTATGCGGCCCAACAGGATATCACCTATGTGGCCACCTTGATCCGCTCCCGCACCTATAGCCCGGTGCCCTTGCTGTTCATTGCCCTGGTATACCTGATCCTGGTACTGCTTATGACCTACGGCACCCGCAAGCTGGAAAGGAGGCTGGCAAGAAGTGATAGAAGTTAAAAACCTTTGCAAAACCTTCGGCGCCATCGAGGCGGTCAAGGATGTGACCCTCACCATTGAAAAAGGGGAAAAGATCGTCATCATCGGCCCCAGCGGCTGCGGCAAAAGCACCTTTTTACGGTGCCTGAATATGCTGGAGGAACCCACCAGCGGCGAGATCTGGTTCGAGGGCGCCCTGCTCAACGATCCCAAATGCGACGTGAACAAGCTGCGCCAAAAGATGGGCATGGTGTTCCAGCAATTCAACCTCTTCCCCCACAAGACCATCCGGGAAAACATCACCCTGGCCCCTGTGAAGCTCAAGCTCATGGGCCAGGCGGAAGCCGACGCCAAGGCGGAAACCCTGCTTAAGCGCATCGGCCTGGCGGATAAGGCGGACGCCTATCCCGCCCAGCTTTCCGGCGGCCAGCAGCAGCGGATCGCCATCGTGCGGGCCCTGGCCATGAACCCGGACGTGATGCTCTTCGACGAGCCCACCTCCGCCCTGGACCCGGAAATGGTGGGGGAGGTGCTGGATGTGATGAAGGAGCTGGCCCATGAGGGCATGACCATGGTGGTGGTCACCCATGAGATGGGCTTCGCCCGGGAGGTGGCCAGCCGGGTTCTGTTCATGGACGGCGGCCAAATGGTGGAGGAAGGCTCCCCCCACCGGATCTTCGACCAGCCCCAAAGCGAGCGCCTCCGCAGCTTCCTGGCGAAGGTGCTCTGATCCCCTTCCCCGATACCACAGCGGGACAGCCTTGGCGCTGCCCCGCTTTTTTATTTCCCCTATACAAAACCCCCCCTTGCTGCTATAATCATACTGGCTCTTGGATGGCCCGCCGGCCATCCCTTGAAATTCCCTGGGCTTTAGCAGCCCCACGGTCATGGCGGAGCTATTGCAGCCGCCATCCTCCGCCCCTTTGGGCTGCTATTCATTTTGGAGGTTGGTTCGTATGGTTCATCTGCTCTTGGCCCTGATCTACTTGGCCTTTATCAGCCTGGGCCTTCCCGACGCCCTGCTGGGCGCCGCCTGGCCCTCCATGTATGGACAGCTGGGAGTCCCCGTTTCCTACGCGGGGGTGATCTCCATGATCATCGCCTTTGGCACCATCCTCTCCAGCCTGGCCAGCGACCGGCTCACCCGGGCCCTGGGCCCGGGCAAAGTCACCGCCATAAGCGTGGCCGCCACTGCCCTGGCCCTATTTGGCTTCTCCATCAGCCGCTCCTTCTGGCTGCTTTGCCTCTGGGCCATTCCCTATGGCCTGGGCGCAGGCAGCGTGGACGCCGCCCTGAATAATTATGTAGCCCTGCATTTCGAAAGCCGGCACATGAGCTGGCTCCATTGCATGTGGGGCCTGGGCGCCACCTTGGGCCCCTACATTATGGGCTATGCCCTAACGGGCCCCGCCGGTTGGCCGGCCGGTTACCGGTATGTGGCCTACCTGCAGCTGGCCCTGACCCTGGTGCTGTTTCTCAGCCTGCCTCTCTGGCGCTCCAAAGCCCGGCAGGACGCCCCCGCCCAGGCCCCTGCCCCTGCCCTTACCCTGGGCCAGGTCCTCCGCATCCCTGGGGTCAAGGCTGTGATGGTCTGCTTCTTCTGCTACTGCGGCCTGGAACAGGCCGCCGGGCTCTGGGCCAGCACCTATCTCACCCTTCACGACGGCCTTTCCCCCCAGGCTGCCGCCAGCTACGCCAGCATGTTCTTCATCGGCATTACCCTGGGCCGGGCTTTAAGCGGCTTTTTGACCATCCGGCTGCGGGATCCCCAGATGATCCGCCTGGGCTGTTGGGTCATCGGGGCGGGCATCCTGTTCTTCTTCCTCCCCGGCTCCTCCGCCATGACCCTTGCCGGCCTGATCCTGGTGGGGCTGGGCTGTGCCCCCATCTATCCCTGCATCATCCACGCCACCCCCGCCTATTTCGGCGCGGACCGCTCCCAGGCCATCATCGGTGTCCAAATGGCCAGCGCCTATGTGGGGACCTTGCTTATGCCCCCCCTGTTCGGCTTGCTAGCCAACCATATCTCCGTATCCCTGCTCCCCTATTTCCTCCTTTGCCTGCTGCTGCTCATGGCCTTTGCCCACCGGCAGCTGGGAAAGCGTACGGCCCCGTAACCGCCGGGGTCGCCGGGGGGGCGGCGGCGGTTTGGCGGGCGCCCGCCCGCCCCACCCCACGGGCCCCGGGGGGGGGGGGGGGCCCCGGGCCGGGTTGGGGGGGGGGGGGGGCCCCCCCCCCCCCCCCGGGGCCCCCCCG
>UQRU01000069.1 GCA_900543475.1 uncultured Eubacteriales bacterium | reverse complement strand
CCGGGGAACCCCCCAAACCCAACCCCCCGGGGGGGGGCCCGCCGGCCCCCCGCCCGGGGATTTCAGGGCGCGGCGCGCCCCCGCCGCCCCCCTGGGCGCGCTGGAATTTCCGAGAAAGGGGCATGAAAAAGCCCGACCCATACCCATGGGCCGGGAGCGTGGACCGTTCTGGTGGGCGGGCTGCCCAGGGAAATCGCAGGGGCGCCGCGGTTCAGGACCTATCTCCATGGGCGCAGCGCCGGAGGCGGGCAAGGGAAACCGCCCAGGTCCAGGGCCAGCCAGACCACATCCCACCATTGGCCCATCTTATAGCCGCAACGGAAGAAGTAACCCTCCTCCACAAAGCCCAGATGTTTATGGAAATCGATGCTGCCAGTGTTATTGGCGGTGATACAGGCATAGGCCTTTTGCACCCCTTGGCTGGCCAATTGGGGGAGCAGGGCGTCGTAAAGGGCCCGGCCCAAGCCCTGGCCTATGGCCTGGGGGGCCAGGTAAACGGTGGTTTCCACCACCCAGTCATAGGCTTCCCTGGACCGCATCCGGCCCGCATAGGCATAGCCCAAGGGCGTGCCTTCCACCTCCGCCACCAGATAGGGATAAGCCTGTAGAGTGGCCGCTATGCGGGCCTGAAATTCCTGGGGGGTGGGAGGCTGGTATTCAAAGCTGTAGGCGGTCTGCTCCACGTAATGGGCGTAAATCTGCTGCAACGCAGGCGCATCCTCCAGCCGGGCGGGACGGATGGTATGGGCGGCGCTCATGGCTCAAAATCCCGAGGGCGGCGATGGATCTGGGTTTGGCCTAGATCCTCCTGCTGGCGCAGGGGTTGGGAGGGCCGGCCGGTAAGGGTATCCTGATCCGCCTGCTGCTGCCGGAGCAATTCTTGGCGCTGCCGCTCCCGGCGGGCCCGGCGGCGGGCGGCTTCCCGGCGCTGCTGCCGCTCCAGCCGCCGCAGCACGATCAGGGCGATGATGGCCAATACGATCAACACCGCCAGAACGATGAGGGCAACGCTCAAAGCGCGGCTTATGCCGGTGCCGATCTGTACCCCCAGGGCCTGGATCACATCCTGCTGGGCTTCCTCGGCGTCCGCCGGGTCATAGACCCCGATGCTGTCCCCGGTGATGTGGGCGGTATAGGTGTAGGGATTGCCCGCCGGGTCGGTCATATCCAGTTGGAAGACCAGTTCCCTAGGCTGGCCCACGAAGATCACCTGGTCGGAGGAGAATTCCCCGGGGCCCACCACGTCCTTACGGGTGATCTCGGTGAGCACATCGGTGGGATTGCCCTCCTCGTCGGTACCCTGGGTCTTTTCGCTGATGACCAGGTCGGTCATATCCAGGGAACCGGTGTTGTTGATGGTAAAGCGCACGGTGATACTGCCGGCGCTGTTAAGGGGCTCCAGCACCGCGGCGGAGAAATCGATGCCCAATAGGGCGGGATCGATGTATTTGCGCACCACAAAGCTCTTGGTGTTGTTTTCATATTTTTCACCGGAAGCGGACTCGCCGGATACATGGAATACCACATACCGCTCGGTGTCCGTCAGCACGGTATAAGAAAGCTGCCGGGTCTCCCCCACCGCCAAGGCAAAGGTGCCGTCGTTGACCTTATTGCCCAGCTCGTCGGTGACCTGGATATCGCTGATGCGCTGGTTGCCGTTGTTGGTAAGGTTGAGGGTGAAGGGAACGCCGTTGACGGTGCCTTCCCCCTGGGTGACCTCCATGGACAGCTTGTTCATCACCATGCCCAGGGTAGTCTCCTTGAGCTTAAGGGTCTGGGTATTGCCCAGGCCGTCGTCATAGGTGATCACCGGGGCGCTGGTGACGGTGGCGGAGCCCATGGTAAATTCGTAGGTGAGCACCAGGGGCGCGCCAGGGTCCACCACCACGTTTTCGGCGATGGGCTTGCTGCTGATTTCCTTATCCGCTAGGGAAACCACGGATACCGGGGTCATACCGCTGTTGGTGAGGGTGTAGGTGATGTTCACGGTCTCCCCCTGGGAGGCCTGGGTCTTATCCACGGAAACGGAGCCGGAAAGCACGGCGGCGGCCTGACGCTGGATGGTGATTGCAGTGGAATCCGAGCGGAGCTCGCCGTTTTCCAACCAATTCAGGTCAAAGGAAATGGGCTGATCCAACGCCGCTTCGCTGATGATGACAGTGGCGGAAAAGGTTTTTTCAGCCCCAGGATCAATGGAAGCGCCAATGCCGTCAAAGGCAATGCCGGAATAGGCGCTGCTGATCTGGACGTTTTCCATTACGGCCTCCCCATCGTTGGTGATGGTGATGGAGAAGGTGACCTCGCCGCCGGTGGTCATGGCCGCGGGGCTGGACTGGGCCTGGATCTGGGCGGCCTGGGCCGCAGGGACCCACAGGCCAAAGCACAGGAGCAGGGCCAACAGGCATCCCAGCGTAGATTTAAAACGGATTCTCATGGGCTTGACTTCTTTCCTTATCGTAAAAATTGATGGGCTAGTCCCGGGGCGGACAGGGCCGGCGGAGCCAACCTTCCCCCAGAAGGGCGGGGGTGCAGCGGCCGTCGCTTTTTTCCGTTACGGCTTTGCAAAAGCCTGGGGCCTGGGCCGCTTCCACCAGGGCGGTCACCTGGACGTCCTGGCCGAAATCCACGGCCTCCACCATGGCCCGCTCCCGGAGCAAGGCCTCCAACCCGCCATAACGGTTATAAGGGATGGTTATATGATACCGCAGGGCAGGCAACACCGCCACCTCCCCCGCCTCTTGGATGGCGGCGGCGGCAGATCTGGAATAGGCCCGCACCAGGCCGCCGGCCCCCAGCAGGATGCCACCGAAATACCGGGTCACCACCACCAATAGGTCGGTCAGTCCCCGGCTTTTGAGCACTTCCATCATGGGCAGGCCGGCGGTACCGCCGGGCTCCCCGTCGTCGCTATAGCGGGCGCAGCCGCCGTCCGGGCCGATCCGGTAGGCAAAGCAATTGTGGGAGGCGTCCCAATGGGCTTTGCGGATATCCGCCAGGATGGCCAGGGCGGCTGCTTCGCTTTCCACGGGAAAGGCGCGGCCAATGAAGCGAGAGCGCTGGATGACCAGTTCCGCCTCCCCCTTTGCCGCCAGGGTGCGGTAGCCTGTCATCCCCTTAGCCCTTGCAGACCCGGACAAAGCCTTTTTTGCCCTTCTTGAGGACGATGCCCTCCGCCAGCTTGTCCTCGGCCAGGACCGCATATACGTCGGTAACCTTTTCGTCCCCGGCAAATACCGCCCCGCTTTCGATCATGCGCCGGGCGTCGGACTTGCTCTTGCAAAGGTTCCCCAGCACCAGCAGGTCCGTGACCCGCAGGCCCGTTTCCTCGACCTGCTGCTGGCTCAGGGCCAGGGTAGGCATATGGCTCAGATCCCCGCCCCCGCCAAAAAGGGCCTCCGCCGCCTGCTTAGCCTTATCCGCCTCCTCGGCGCCGTGGACCTGGGCCGTCAGGGTGTAGGCCAGGGTCACCTTGGCCTGGTTCAGGGCCGCGCCCCCCTGGGCGCACATGGCGCGGATCTCCTCCATGGGCAGGAAGGTCAACAGGGACAGGCATTTTTCCACATCCGCATCGTCCACGTTCCGCCAATATTGATAGAAATCGTAAGGGCTGCATTTTTCCTTATCCAGCCATAGGGCGCCCTTTTCGGTTTTGCCCATCTTTTTGCCCTCGCTGGTGGTAAGCAGGGCGGTGGTCAGGCAATAGGCGGGCTTTTGCTCCTTACGCCGGATCAGGTCCACGCCCCCCAGCATGTTGCTCCACTGGTCGTCCCCGCCCATTTGGAGGATACAGCCGTACTCCCGGTTCAGCACCAGGAAGTCATAGCTCTGCATCAGCATATAGCCTAGCTCAAAGAATGTTAGCCCCCGCTCCATCCGCTGCTTATAGCACTCGAACGTTAGCATCCGGTTTACGGAGAAATGCACCCCGATATCCCGCATAAAGGAGAGATAGTTCAACGACCGCAGCCAATTGGCGTTGTTGGCCACAATGGCCTTGCCTTCGGAAAAATCGATGAGCCGGGCCATCTGCTTTTGGAAGCAGCTGGCGTTATGGTCGATCTCCTCGTTGGTCATCATGCGCCGCATATCGCTTTTGCCGGAAGGGTCCCCGATCATGGCGGTACCGCCTCCCAGCAGCACGATGGGCCGGTGGCCTGCCCGTTGCATGTGGGCCATGGTCATCAGGGCCACGTAATGGCCAATATGGAGGCTGTCTGCGGTGGGGTCAAAGCCAATGTAAAAGGTGACCTTTTCCCGGCCCAAAAGCTCCCGCAGCTCCTCGGGATGGGAGCATTGCTTCAAAAAGCCCCGTTCCGCCAGGGTATCGTAAACGTTCTGCATATGATTGCACTCCTTTATTGATGGCTGTACTCCCTAATACCATAGCATATTTGCCGCAGTTTCGCAATCCGGAGGCATACGGTTTTCCCACAGGCTTCGCCAGGGTTCTCGCCTGTGAAGCGACCCTTTTTGCAGGGGATTTCCCTTAGGCTTATGCCTATAACCGCGCTGCGATCGGGAGGGGTTGGCCATGGCGCACGCCGGCCTTACCCCAAGGCAGCAGGACGATGGGGGGTGGGACGGTGCGGCTGGTAGGCAAACGGAGGATGGTAAGCGTCGGGGGGATGCTGGCCGCCCTGGCCCGGGATCGGGCAGGGCTGCTGAGCCTGTTGATGGGGGCGTTGTTGTCCTTTGCCGGGGATGGGACAGGCCGGCTGTCCCCCTTTTGCGCCACCGGCGCCTGCGGCCTGTGGATGGCAGGCTATGCCCCCTGGCCTGCCCTGGTGGGCGGCCTGGCAGGCAGCCTGTTCCTGGGCCGCTATGGGGCGGCCACAGCCTATTTCCTATACGGGGCCCTGGGGATGCTTTGGCTCCTATGGCGGGGGGACGCCCAACGGCCGGACAAGCTGCTCCTGCTGGCGGCTGCACATCTATTGACCCTACCCTTTTTTTATTTTGAATCCGTAGACAGCTGTATGCTGGGCCTGGCCCAGGCGTCCTTATCCCTGTTATGCGCCCCCCTGGTCCAGCGGGGCGCCCAAGCCCTGGCCCAGCTTTCCCAGCGCCGCCCCCCGGACCCAGGCGGCTTGTGGGGGTTGGCCGGGCTCATGGCCATGGCCGCCATGGCGGGGATGGCCATCGGCTACCAGGGCATATATTTAGGCTGCGCCATCGCCTGCTTTGCCGCGGTATGGGGGGCCGGGGCCGCCGGGCTTATGGCCATCGCCGCCGCCGCCTTCGTTGGGGCCGGCGCCATGCTGGGTGGCGCTTCCCTGCCCTTTGTAGGCAGTTTGGTATTATGTACCCTGTGCGCCGCCCCTGCCTGGCGTAACCGGCTGCTGGCGGCGGGCTTGTTCCTCCTGAGCGGCGGACTGTGCGGCCTCTATATCCCCGGCGGTGAAAACATGCTCTTTTACGCCGCCCTGGGGGCGGGCGGGTATCTGCTGCTGCCAGGCGCCGCCACCCGCCTGCTACGCAAAAGCCTACAGGGCACCGCCCAGGGGGAAGCGGGCAAGCAACTGGCCCAATGCCGCCGCCGGGTCCGGGACGCGGCCCAGGTGATGGAGCGGGTGGCGGAGCTGCTGGAAACCAGCGGCCAAAGCCAAGGGGAACGCTTTGCCGGACGGCAGCTGCGCAGCATGGGGAAGGCCCTGGAGGAATTGAGCGCCAACCGGGAACCCCTCCCCCCTGCCTTTACCCTTTCCCTGGGCGCCGCTGCTTGCCCCAAAACCCAAAGCGACCAGACCGGGGACAGCATGGCCTGGCGGGAGGTGGATAACCTGCGGCTGTTGCTGCTTTCCGATGGCATGGGCAGCGGGGAACTGGCCCACCGGGAAAGCGCGGCGGCAGTGGCCCTCTTGGGGGACCTATTGAGCATCGGGGTGGAGGAAAGCGCCGCCCTGGAATGCGTCAACCAGCTGCTGATGCTCAAATGCCAGGAGGATATGTATGCCACCCTGGATGTGCTTTTGTTGGATCTTTCCACCTGCCGGGCCCGGTTCCTCAAGCAGGGGGCGCCCCCCAGCTATATCCTACGCAAGGGGCGGGTCTATACCATCCATGCGGAGACCCTGCCCGTGGGCATCCTGCCGGAGGCCGCCCCGGTATGCCCCCAGGACGCCCAGCTCATGCGGGGGGACGCGGTGGTGATGATGACCGACGGCCTGGGGGACGCCCTGGGCCAGGAGCTGTTGGCCGCCATCATCGAAGGGGTAGGGGGCGCCAACACCCCCCAGGACGGGGCGGACGCCCTATTGCGCCGGGCGCTGGAGCGCAGCCCGGCGGACGATATGAGCGTGATCGTGGCACGGGTGGAATAGCCCCAAGGCCCCCGGGGGGGGCGGCGGGGGGGGGGGCCCCCCCCCCGCGCCCGCCCCCCCCCCCCCCCCCCCAGTTTGAGGGGGGCCCCCCCCCCCAACCCCCCCCCCCCCCCCGGGGCCGGGGGGGGGGCGCGCCGCCCGGGGCCCGAATTGCGCGGGAGGGGGCCCGGGGGGTAAACCCCCCACGGCCCGGGGGGGGGGGGGGGGGTGGGCGCAGCCCACCCGGGCGCCGGGCCATGGCCCGGCGCCCAGTTTGCCTGGGCGCAGCCCAGGCAAACGCCGCCGCCCCCCCGGGGGCCTTGGGGCGAGCGCCGCCGCCGGGCCAGCCATTTTGGGGAGGGTAGAGGCAGGGCTTATACCTAGGGAGCAAGGCAAATGCAAAAATAAGGTTTTTAATTGGGCCGGGGGATGATATACTGAGAAAAAGAGAACTGCTGGAAGAAGGAGGGATATCCCCAATGCGATATGCGTGTATCTTCGGCGCTTCCTGCCCCAATGTGGCAAAGGGATACCTGGAGGCAGCCTTTGAGACCGGCGCCCTTCTTTCGGAGCACGGCCTTGGCATGGTATTTGGCGGCGGGAACACCGGCCTGATGGGGGCGGCGGCCCGGGGGGTCAAGAGCAAAGGCGGCCGGCTGATCGGGGTGATCCCGGAGAAGCTGAACCAGCCGGGCATCGCCTATCCCCATTGCGACCAACTGATCGTCACGCCGGATATGCATACCCGTAAGGCCAAGATGGAGGCTCTGAGCTTTGGCTTCCTGGCCCTACCCGGCGGCTTTGGCACCCTGGAGGAGCTGCTGGAGGTGATAACATTGAACCAGTTGGGGTATTTGCAGGCCCCGGTGGTGCTGCTCAATACCAACGGCTATTACGACCAGCTGCTGGCCCAGCTGGATACCTGCATTGCCCAGGACTTTACCGCGCCCCCCTGCCGGGGGATCTATCAGGCCGCCCCCACCCCAGCCCTTGCGGTGGAAGCCTTATGCACCGCCCGGCCGCCCCAGTTGCCTAACAAGATAAAGGACGCCATCCAAGATGAAGAACGCATCAGAAACCAACAAAGGGATTGAGATCATGGTCTGCGTCACCACCCAGAAAAGCTGCGACAAGCTGATCGCCAAAGGGGTGGAACGGGCGGCAGGCCAGGGGGCGTTGCATGTGGTGCATTGTGTGCAGACGGGGCATAACTTTATGGGCACGCCCTTTGAGGGGGACGCCATCGAATACCTGTTTACCGCAGCCCAGCTGGCAGGGGCGGAACTGGACCTGCTCCGAGCCAAGGATGTGGAGAACGCTTTGGTGGAATACGCGGTCAGCCATGGCATCCACGTGATGGTGCTGGGCGCCGGCAGCAGCGGCAGCCAGCCTAAGGATAGCCTCATCGCCCGGCTTCAACGGCGGCTGCCGGAGGTAGAATTTGTGGTGGTGGGATAAAATTTTTGGAAATAGGAAAAAAACTGTTGACAAAGGGGCGTAAAGGTTTTATCATAGCAAACAATTGAATGACCGACTGGGTAGAGGCGCAGCCGACAGGAGTATCCCGGGGAGCCCCCGCAGGGGCGGAGAACCGGCGAGAAAGGGGAGGTTGCCGAAGCGCGAAGGCCGCTGCGGGGCCTGGGCGCTGGGCGACGGGAAAATATCCCGCCGACTGTCACAGGGTATCTGTGGAGTGCTATCATTCAGGGCCAAACGTTTCAAAGATTTACGCGGCTGGAGTGATGCTCCAGCCGCCGTTTGATTTTGGGGAAATCCCCCGCCACATTTTATCACATTGGAGGAAAACGAACATGCGTAGAACCCTAGCCATTTTGCTGGCCCTTGTATTGGCCCTGTCCCTGGCGGCCTGCTCCCAGCCCGCCCAGGAGGAGACCCCTGCCGCCGACGCCCCCGCCGCTGAGGCCCCCGCCGACGAAGCGCCTGCTGACGCGGACCCGGATCAGCCCGCTGCGGACCCCGCCACCCTGGGCAGCCTGGAGGACGGCGTCCTCTCCGTTGCCATGGAGTGCGCCTATGCCCCCTATAACTGGACCCAGCCCACCGGCGACAACGGCGCCACCCAGATCAAGGATAGCCCCGACTATGCCTACGGCTACGATGTTATGATGGCCCAGCATATCGCAGAGGCCCTGGGCGTGGAGCTGGAGATCGTGAAGCTGGATTGGGATTCCCTGGTGCCCGCCGTCCAGAGCGGCACCGTGGATTGCGTCATCGCGGGCCAGTCCATCACCAGCGAGCGGATGGAGATGGTGGACTTCACCACCCCTTACTACTATGCTTCCATCGTGGCCCTGACCCCCTCGGATAGCGCCTTTGCTTCCGCCCAGGGCGTGCAGGACCTGGCAGGCGCCGTTTGCACCAGCCAGATCAACACCGTTTGGTACGATGTGTGCCTGCCCCAGATCCCGGATGCGGAGATCCTCCCCGCCCAGGAGAGCGCCCCCGCCATGCTGGTGGCCCTGGATAGCGGCCGCTGCGACCTGGTGGTCACCGATATGCCCACCGCCATGGCCGCCTGCATCGCCTATCCCAACTTCACCCTGCTGGACTTTGCCGGTAGCTCCGACGATTTCCAGGTGTCCGAGGAGGAGATCAACATCGGCATCTCCCTCCAGAAGGGCAACACCGAGCTGTTGGACGCCATCAACGGCGTGCTGGCTGAGATGACCGTGGACGACTTCACCGAAATGATGAACCAGGCCATCGCCGTGCAGCCCCTGAGCGAGTAACCCCGTATCCCCCCTTTGCAAAGCCGCCCGTTTGTACGGACGGCTTTGCCCGGCTTTTAAGGAGAAACCACCGTGCAAAATATGAACTTTTGGGAGCGGGTCCTCTTCCTGCTCCAGGAATACGGCCCCAGCTTTTTACGGGGCGCCGGGGTCACCATGGTCATCGCTCTGGTGTCCACCTTTGTGGGCTGCATCATCGGCTTCGCCGTGGGCGTGGTCCAGACCATCCCCACCGACCGGAAAAAACGCCCTGTCCATTGGACCCTGATGGGCATCGTCCGCTTCCTCCTCAACGCCTATGTGGAGATTTTTAGAGGCACGCCTATGATGGTCCAGGCCATGTTTATTTTTTATGGTATGGCAGCTTTGTTTAGCATCAATCTAGGCATGTGGGAAGCCGCCTTCCTTATCGTATCCATCAATACTGGCGCCTATATGGCGGAAACCGTCCGGGGCGGCATCCTCTCCATCGACCCGGGCCAGACCGAGGGCGCCAAAGCCATTGGCATGAACCATGTGCAGACCATGACCAGCGTCATCCTGCCCCAGGCTCTCCGGAACATCATGCCCCAGATCGGCAACAACCTCATTATCAATATCAAGGATACCTGCGTATTGAGCGTTATCGGCACCGTGGAGCTGTTCTTTGCCACCAAGGGCGTGGCCGGGGCCCGGTATACCTATTTTGAAGCCTTCACCATCGCCATGGCGATGTACTTTGTGATGACCTTTGTCTGCTCCCGGTTGCTCCGCTGGTGGGAAAGCAAAATGGACGGCCCGGACAGCTACGAGCTCTACGACCTGTCCACCACCGATACCCTGGCCCATACCACCGGGCTGTACAGCTATCCCAAGCGGCCCAAAACGGGCAATCAGAATCTGGACATTCGGGACGGAGGGAGATAGGCCATGGCGGAACAGATTTTACAGATCCAGCATCTTAGCAAGAGCTTCGGCGCCAACCTGGTCCTTAAGGACGTGGATTTCCAGGTGAATGTGGGCGACGTGACCTGCATCATCGGCGCTTCCGGCAGCGGCAAAAGTACCCTGCTTCGCTGCATCAACCTTTTGGAGACCCCCTCCGGCGGGGAGATCCTCTTCCACGGGCAGAGCATCCTGACCGGCAAGCTGGACGCCTCCGCCTACCGGGCCAAGGTGGGCATGGTGTTCCAGTCCTTTAACCTGTTCAACAACCTTTCCGTGCTGGATAACTGCATGGTGGGCCAGGTGAAGGTGCTTAAGCGCCCCAAGGAGGAAGCCCGGGATATCGCCATGTCCTTCCTGGAAAAGGTGGGCATGGCCCCCTATATCAACGCCAAGCCCCGGCAGATCTCCGGCGGCCAGAAGCAGCGGGTGGCCATTGCCCGGGCCCTGGCCATGGGCCCGGAGGTGCTCCTCTTCGACGAGCCCACCTCCGCCCTGGACCCGGAAATGGTGGGCGAGGTGCTCGCCGTCATGCGGGACCTGGCCCAAAGCGGCCTTACCATGCTGGTGGTCACCCACGAGATGGGCTTTGCCCGGGACGTGTCCAAGCAGGTGGTGTTCATGGATAACGGGATCATCGCCGAACAGGGTGACCCGGAAACCATCTTTACCAACCCCTCCCTGCCCCGCACCAAGGAATTCCTGGCCCGCTACCTGAACGCCTAGGTCCTGCAACGTGCTACGCCCACGGCGAGCGTCGCGCACAGGCGGGCCCTCCGCGGGCGGCGGGATTCGCGCAACAGCGGGCGAAGTTGTCAGGGGACGGTAGCCCGCGGCGGTGCGGATGAAGCCGCCGCTGCCCTCGTCGCCGCGGACTCCATCCGCTCGGCCCCGGTAAAGTTCCTTTACCGGGGCTTCGCTCATTC
>UQRU01000068.1 GCA_900543475.1 uncultured Eubacteriales bacterium | reverse complement strand
CGCCGCTTGCCCCCATGGCACAGGCGCCTTTGCTTTTGCACGGGGCACGCCCGGCGGGCGTCGGGGCGGCGGCGCGGCGGCTGCGCCGCAGCTTGCCCGGCGGCAAAGCCGCCGGGCGGGTGGGTGTTCGCCCACCCGCCGCCGCCCCCCAAGGGAGGCACATTTTGCCAGCTACTGCACGGCGATCACCCGGGCTGGCGCGCCATCCCCGTGGAGAAAGGGGAGGGGCAGGGCGAACAAGGTGAAGGGCGCCGCAGACAGCTGATCCAGGCGGGTAAGGTTTTCCAGGATCAACAGGCCGGCCGCAAGGAGGATATGATGGGAAGGGAGGCTGGCAGAGGAGACAGGGTCCACGCTGGGCCCGTCGATGCCTACGCCCCGGAACCCTAGCCCTACGATGGCGGAAGCCGTCGTAGGCGGCAGATAAGGGGCGTCTTGGAAATAGGCCTGGGAATCCCAGTTTTTCCACCAACCGGTATGGAGCAGCAAAAAAGCGTCCCGGGCTTGTTCCGGCGGGATCTCCGCCAACAGTGGAGGTTCTATGGCCCGGCCCCGGCAATCCAAAAGAAACCCCCGGCCGATCAGCCGGTCCATGGGGTACGCATCCAGCGTAGCGCCATGGGGCAGCAGATGGGCGGGGGCGTCCATATGAGTCCCGGTATGGGAGGTGAGGGTCAAGCTGGTCTCCCGGAACCCTGCCGTCTCCAAAGAAGCTGCCGGTTGCAGCACAGGGGCAGGGGTACCGGGGAACACCGGCATATCCGGCCGGATGGTATGGGTCAGATCAAAGACGCCCATCAGCGGCGGCCTCGATAGCGGTAGGCGGAAGGACGGCGACGCCGGCGGCGACGGCGATAGCGCCGGCTGGCCACCAGCTTGATCACCACCAACAGGATGAGGATCACCGCCAGGATAATGAACCAGACCAGGAAGGGGTTCCCCTTGGGTTCTTCCGCATCCACCAAGAGGGGGCTGGCGGAGGGGTCCGTCTCCACGATGCTGCCGATCTCGTTGACCGAGTCCTGGGCGATCAGATCCGCCGTATAGAGGACCTTCCCGTTGTAGCTGTATTCTACTTGGCCTACCACATCCCCCGCCTGGATGGGAGCGGTGAGGGTACCGCCGTTATAGATGGGAGTTGCGGTAATGGAGGCGGCATTGGCTTGAAGGTTTTGGATCTCATCGGAAAGGCCGCCGACCTTTGCATTGGGGTCCAGTTCAGCCCGTACGGAAACCCCGCCCGCACTTTCGCTGTCAAAAGCAGCGTTGGAGATGGGCGCGGAAAACTCTGTGATCAGGTTCAGGGAGGAAACCGGCGTGGAAGCAAACCGGGCAAACCCCCAGTCAAAGAACTTCGCAGCGTTTTCAAAACGGTATTCCGAAGGCACATCGCCTTCGATATCCCCGAAGAGCACCAGCAACAGCTCCACCCCGTCGTGCTGGGCGGAAGCCACTAGGCAGCGGCCCGCATAGGCGGTATCTCCAGTTTTGATCCCATTGGCATAGGCGTATTCCAGGTTATCCGTATCCTCTTTGGTATGGATCAGCCGGTTGGAATTTTCCAGCAGCCGGGCCGGGTTGTTATTGGTGGCGGGCACCTCAAAGGTCTCCGTGGAGACGATGTCCCGGAAGGCTTGGTTTTTCATGGCATATTGCGCCAACAGGGCCATGTCATAGGCAGTGGTATAGTGGTTTTCATCATGGAGGCCGTTGGCGTTGACAAAGTGGGTGTTCACCATGCCGATCTCCGCGGCCTTTTTATTCATCAGGTTGGCAAATTCCTCCTGGCTGCCCGCCAAATAGATGGCCAACGCGCTGGAGGCGTCGTTGCCGGATACCATCATGGTGCAGTAAAGCAGGTCGATGATGCGGATCTCCTCATCCCGGGTCAGGGCATAGGGCCGGGTTACGGACCCGCCGGTATCAAAGCCGCGGCCAATGTTGATGGTTTCGTAAAGATCATCGCACATCTCAATGGTGAGAATACAGGTCATGATCTTAGTAGTGCTGGCCGGGAATGCCTGCTCCTGGGCATTGTGCTCATATAATACGGCGCCTGTCTCCGCTTCCATCAAGCAAACATAGGGGGTGGAAATGGAGGCGGGGTCAAAGTCCGCCAAAGCGAAATTGGGGAACAGGGTAAGCAGAAAGGCTGCCGCTAACAACAACAAAATCCGACGCTTCAAAACAGTTCATCCTTTCATCAGGCTTTTGTACCCGCTCCAAGGAGGCTGGAGGGCCATTCCCGGTCCTACGTCTAATGGGCAAGGCTACGCCTGCACAGTGTCCGGTACTTGAACCATGCTGCAAGTATTTTATGAATTACGGCCACATTTTACATTTGGGATCCTTGCATCATAATAGGCAAATTCCAGCCCGGATACAAAAACCAGCAGAAATTCGACAGTAATACATATTCAACAATATGACATTATACCAAATTCCAGGGGCACTTGTACAGATGTAAGGCCTATTTTTTGTATTTGCGGGTTTCAAAAGGGGGGATATATGATATAATCAATATGTATAAACATAAAATGCGGGCATAGGCTTAAGCCCATGCCTTATGGGAGGTCAACGCCATGGCAAAACGTATTTTGCTCGTTGATGACGAGCCGCTGATCCTTAAGGGGCTAAAGTTTGCCCTGGAGCAGGACGGCTATGAAACAGAAAGCGCAGAGGATGGCGAGATCGCATTGGAAAAACTCCGCAAGGGCGGGTTCGACCTGGTGTTGCTGGACGTGATGCTGCCTAAAATGAGCGGGATCGAGGTCTGCCAGGCTGTGCGGGAAAAAAGCGACGTGCCTATCATCATGCTGACGGCAAAGGGCGAGGATATGGACAAGATCCTGGGCCTTGAGTATGGTGCGGACGATTATATGACCAAGCCGTTTAACATCCTGGAAGTCAAGGCTCGGATCAAAAGCATTCTGCGCCGGACCGGTGCAAAGTCCGAGGCGCCCCGCCTTACCTTAACGGCAGGGGATATTACCATCAACCTGGGGAATCGGAGCGTACAAGCCCACGGCCAAGCGGTGAACTTAACGGTCAAGGAATTCGACCTATTAAACCTATTTATGTCCAACCCAGGCAAGGTATACAGCCGGGATGAATTGCTGGAGACCATCTGGGGATTCGACTACATTGGCGATTTCCGCACGGTGGATGTGCATATCCGCCGCTTACGGGAGAAGATCGAAGCCGATCCCGCCAATCCCAGCCACATCATGACCAAGTGGGGGGTGGGCTATTACTTTGCGCAATAAGCTCTTTGGCTCCGTGCGGGCGCGGATGTCCGGCATCTATCTGCTGATCACCGTCTGCGCCTTGTTGTTCATCGGCCAAATGGTGGCGAATCTAATGGAGGAATTCCTGGTATCCCAACGCACCCAGACCCAAAGCCAGGAAACGGCCCGCATGGCCTTGGAAATCGGTCCGGAGCTGAACGATTACGATGGCGAGCGGCTGTTTTCCTATGTACAGGAGCGGGCCTATTCCATGAATGGCCGCATCCTGCTACTGGATATGGACGCGGTGGTCCAGGTGGATTCCGCCTCCCAGCATAATGGGTACCGCCTCCCTTACCGGGAGGTACGGGACGTGCTGGTGGGGGGTATGGAGACCTCCTACGGCTTCCATTATGTCCAGCGGGATGAAGAACAAACCGGCTTACTACCCTGGGATCAGCAGGCTATATGGACCGTATACTATTCCGCGCCCATCACAGTGGATGGTATCTATGTGGGGGCGGTACTTTATTGCGCTTCCATTCAGGATGTGGTGGACAGCATCAACGATGTTACCAGGCAGACTACCATGATCTTCGTGATCATGATGATCACCATCGTGATCCTGACCTTCCTGCTGTCTGGCTGGCTGACAAAACCGATCGTAGAGCTGACGGCAGCCATCCGGCGCATGGGAACGCAGGGCTATGGGGTGCGGGTCAAGGTGACGGGGGGCGGTGAGATCGCAGAACTGGGCCGGGCCTTCAACCGGATGAGCGAGCGGATCGAGGACCATGACCGGGTACGGGACGAGTTTATTGCCAACGCTTCCCACGAGCTAAAGACCCCCTTGGCCACCATGAAACTGCTTAGCGAGAGCATCCTTTACCAGGACGATCCAGACCCGGCCATGATGAAGGAATTCTTCAACGACGTGAACCATGAGATCGACCGGCTATCCCGTATCGTAACGGAGCTGCTCCGCCTGGTGCAGGAGGATACCGGGGTGCAGGCCCTTACGCTAGAGCCGGTACGGTTGGACCAGCTGACGGAAACGGTATGCAAGCGGCTACAGCCCTTGGCTGCAGATAAACGCATCGATCTTTCCGTGGAAACGGTTCCTGTTACCATCCAGGCAGATCCCAGCCGCATGGAACAGGTGGTGATCAACCTGGTGGAGAACGGGCTAAAATACACGGATGCTGGGAGCGTAAAGGCCCGGGTGTTCATAGAGGATAACGAGGCGGTATTCCAGGTGGTGGATACGGGCATCGGCATTCCTGAAAACGCGGTGGACCACCTATTTGAGCGGTTTTACCGGGTGGATAAGGCCCGGTCCAGAGGCACGGGGGGTACGGGCCTGGGCTTGGCCATCGTAGAAAAGATCGTGGCGCTACACAATGGTTACATCCAAGTCAGCAGCCAGCTTGGCCAGGGCAGTACCTTTACCGTACGGCTGCCTTTGAAAGGAGAGAGCCTATGAAGCAACGGGGTTTTTTACGGGCGGTGGCCCTGCTCTTGGCCGGTTGCTGTCTTCTCCTTGCAGGCTGCACCAGCCGGATCATCCAGGAAGACCGGCTCCAAGATAATTTGCCGGTGCTAGACCCAGAGGACGGGGTGGCAAGGGATATCAGCGTGGTGTTGTATTACCGGCTTACTGGGGAAGCCTATTTGGTGCCGGTGACCCGGAATATATCCGTGCGGGCCAACGAGCGCACCGAGACCGCCATGATCCGCACCTTATTGGAAGGGGTGCCCCAACAATCCCTTTCCGGGAACGTGAGCGCCACCTTCCCAGAAGGCACCAAACTGGTGGATGTGAGCCGGGATAGCGGCATCCTATATGTAACCCTGTCCCGGGAGTTTTTGGATACCTCCAATGTGGAAGCTGTGCGGCAGGCTACCAGCTCCTACGGGAATACCCCGGAGGGGCAGCAGCGGGCTCAGCAAGCCATTCAACTCGCCACAGAGGAAATGTACCTGATGCGGCGGATGGGGGTATACTCCCTGGTAAACACCCTATGCGAATATAGCCGGGAGCAGATCCGGGTGCAGATCCTGGTGGATGTGGACGGCAGCGGGGAAGGGGAGCGCCTCCCCCTAGAAGAAATGGGATTGGACCCTTGGGAAAAGGGCAGCGATTTAATTGAACCCCTGGAATATGAAGCGGACGCGGTGGTGACTCCGGAGCGGATCGTAAGCTGCATGCTTTCCAGAATGGTCAGCGGGGAATATGAGATGGCCTATGTGCTGTTTATGGAAGCTCCGGTGGCAGGCGTGACCAAACCCACTTATGCCAATTTTGAAAGCGAAATACTGGGCCTGGGGAACGTAACGGGGTTTGAGATCCTCTCCTCCCAAGAGCAGAAGGATGGCTCATATAGCGTATGGGTCAATCTGGATTTCCGCACGGCGGCAGGGGAACAGTGCCGGATTCAGGATGCCCAGATCACCCTGCGCAAAGAGGGAGACCTTTATAAGATCGGCTATGGTTCCTTTAAGAGCATACTGGAGGGCGCGGCATGAAGATGAACAAACCAGTCATTCGCTCTGGCCTGGCCCTATGGTTGCTGGTGGCGCTGCTTTTGGGAGGTTGTACTGCAAAGGGGGAACCCGTACCTCCCATGGAGGTGAGCCAGGATATGCCGCCCACCCTGGAAGAAGGGGTGGCCCGGGAGGGCAGCTTTGAAGCGAAGTTATACTTTTTATCCGAGGACGGGCTGCGGCTGGTGCCGGAGACCCGGCAGATCACCTATACCGGCAACATCAGCCGGGCCCAGGCGGTGATCGAGGCGCTGACCCAAGGCCCCAGCAGCGATGTGCTGCGGCCATGCTTGCCGGGGAACTATACCCTGGAGCGGGTGGAGCTTTCCAGCGATGCCTGCAACGTATATCTTTTGTCCTCCTCCCTGCCTGCCTTTGCGGATTGGCTGGCGGCCCGGGCGGCGGTGGCGGCTACCATTTACGATGCGGAAGGCATTGGGTCCGTGAACCTATACCTGAATGGCGTGGAGCCAGGGTATGAGGGCCGGCCCTTGGGAGCCTTGGCGCCTATCAGCGAACAATTGGGCACCTACATTGCCAACATGGAACAGGAGTTCCGGGCGCTGACCCAGCAGACGGGCACGGAAGCAGGCAGCTATGAGACCCGGACGGCGACCCTATACTTTACGGACCTGGAAGGGGAACTGCTCATCGCCCGCAACAGCACGGTGAACTATGATAGCAGCGATACCCGGGCGGATATAGCAGGGCTGCTGGTAAGCAAACTACTGGATGGGGACGCCAGCTTGGAACCGGTTGTGCCGGCGGACTTGACCTTTGCGGAACAGCCGCAGTCCGCCTTTTCGGAGGACTTCCTTGCTTGGCTTCGGCCGGAGGCCCAGGAGGAGGAAGCGGAGGAGGGGGATGTACCCCATCCGGTGGACCCCTTCTATGAGCAGGAGCGGGAAAAGTATGAAGAGCAGATCATTTCCTTGTGGTTTAAGGAACCCACCTACGCCTATGATGAAATGATCCTGGCCGGCGCGTTGACCATGACCATTACCGGATATCTCCCCAATACGGAAGGGGTGGCCATCTACATGCAGCAGACCGATGGCTCCTACCGGAATCTAGACCCGGAAGGGCTATATTTCACCCGGGAGGATTTTTCGGATATGGTGGGCGTAAACGTATATCTCCCCTATCCGGATGCGGAAGGCAGCGTGCTGCACCGGGTATCCAGGGCGGTATCCAGCTTGCGGGCCTACGATCCGGAGGCGCGGTTGGCAGAACTATTCAAAGGCCCGGCAGATCCTGGGGTAATGTATCCCTTGTTCACCCAAGAGGATGTGGAGAGCGTATATGTGACAGGGGATCTGGCGGTGGTGAACTGGAAAGCAGGCTTTACAGAGAAGCTGCAAGCCCTGCTGGAATATGAGGATTTCGTGGTGCCGGCAGACCGGCGGGAACAGCTGTTTATCTATAGCGTGGTGAACGCGCTTACGGAGATCCAGGGCATTTACCGGGTATGGATGCTGGAGGATGGAAACAAGCTGGGCACCGTTGGGGCGCTGTATCTGGGGAACGCATTGCTGCGAAATCCGGGGATTATGATCGATGAGTAAGAAACGGATCGTGCTGGGTATGTCCGGGGGCGTAGACTCCTCGGTTGCGGCCCTGCTCTTAAAGGAGCAGGGCTATGACGTGATCGCGGTTTTCATGAAAAACTGGGAAGAAGAGGGAGAAGACGGCGCTTGTACCGCTGCGGCGGACTATGAGGACGTGCGCCGGGTATCCGACGCTATCGGCATCCCTTATTATACGGTAAACTTTGCCAAGGAATATTGGGAGCGGGTATTTTCCTATTTTTTGGAAGAATACCGCCAGGGCCGTACCCCCAATCCAGACGTATTATGCAATTGCGAGATCAAATTCCGGGCTTTTTTGGATTTTGCCATGGGCCTGGAGGCGGACGCCCTGGCCACCGGGCATTACGCTAGGCTATCCCATGGGCCGGAGGGGGTCAGCCTTCTGCGGGCTGTGGACGGGGGGAAGGACCAGACCTATTTTCTGGCTGGGCTCACCCAGGGACAGCTGGAACGGGCCATGTTCCCCATCGGCGATCTTCCCAAGGGGGAGGTCCGGCGGCTGGCGGCGGAGGCCGGGCTTTGCACGGCTCAGAAAAAGGATTCCACCGGCATCTGCTTTATCGGGGAGCGGAATTTCAAGCGGTTCCTGATGGAGTTCCTTCCCGCCCAGCCGGGGGACATGGTGGACCTTACAGGCCGGGTGGTGGGCCGCCACGACGGGCTGATGTATTACACATTGGGGCAGCGCCGGGGCCTGGGGATCGGCGGTATGGCGGCGGGCACCGGGGAAAGCTGGTTCGTCATCGGCAAGGATATGGCGCGGAACCTGCTGATCGTACAGCAAGGGGAGCGGGAAGAGCTGTTTTCCACGGGGCTTTATGCAAACAAGGTGCAGTTCATCGCCGGGACGCCGCCTGGAGGACGCTTTGCCTGCACGGCGAAATTCCGCTATCGGCAAAGCGACCAGCCGGTTCGGGTCCAAATGGAGGGGGATGGCTGCTGGGTGGATTTTGAACAGCCCCAACGGGCGGTAACCCCGGGACAATGGGTGGTGTTTTACGATGGGGAAGTCTGCCTGGGAGGCGGGCCCATCGATGAGACCCGGCCCTTAAAACCCATTCGCCTGGGAGGAGAAGGATGATGGAAAAACCTGGTTGCATCAAGGAAAAACGGGATGCGGGTTATCGAAAAAGCCTGCTCCAGATCCATATAGCGGTGTTCTTTCTGGGCCTTTCCGCCCTGGCGGGGAAGTGGAGCAGCCAGAACGCCCTGGTGCTTACCTTCGCCCGGGTGTGGATCTCCTCCCCGGCCTTACTGCTCTATCTCCTGCTGCGGCGGTTCCCTCTGCGCCTCCATTGTCGCCGGGATTATGGGGCTATGGCCCTGCTGGGGGCTTTGTGGGCGGCCCATTGGGTCACCTTTCTCCATTCCGCCCAGGCGGCTACGGTGGCCATTGCCACCATTACCTTTTCCACCTATCCGGTGTTCGTTACCTTCTTTGAGCCCTGGCTCTTCCGGGAACGGCTTCGGCCCAGCGCCGTGATCCAGGCGCTGATCATGCTGGCCGGCGCGGCGGTGCTGGTGCCCTGGGGGGACCAGCAGGGCGACCTGCTGCCGGGCTTCCTGTGGGGCATGGTGGCCAGCGTGCTTCATGCCGCCATCGTGCTCATCAACCGGCGCATGGTGAAGGATTACCCGGGGGAGCTGGTGGCCTTCTATTCCCAAAGCGCGGCGGCTATTTTGCTGCTGCCGGCGGGGTTGATCCTAAAGCCGGTGCTGACGCCCCTGGATTGGGCGGCGGTGTTGGTGCTGGGCCTAGGGTGCAGCGCCCTGGCCCAAGCCCTGGTGGGTTGCGGCCTCAAACGGGTAAAAGCCCAGACGCTATCTTTGATTGGCGGCTTGGAAAGCGTGTATGGTATTTTGTTGGCCGCGATCCTGCTGGGGCAGCCGCCCACCCTGCGGGAAGTGATCGGGGGCACGGTGGTGTTGGGGGTGTCCTTATACGCTACCTTGAAGAAGGGAGCACAGCAAAGCCAGATCGAGGCAGCTTGAGCATAAAAGAGGCCTGTCCGGCCACCGAGAATGGGGCGTGGACAGGCCTCTTTTGCGGTAAATCAGCGGGCCAGCAAGGCATGGAACAAAGGAGAGACCTGCTGGGGATCGCCGCTGGTGTAAAAGGAAACGGAGGCATTGCCGGAGGGGTTACAAATACCGTGCTCTTCCAGGACCCTGGCCAGCTGGCGAACGGTGCCTTCGTTGCCGTCATAGAGCCGGCAGGGACCTGTAAGATGCCGGCGGGCTGCCCGGCGGAAGGCTCCGGGGATAAACACATAGTGGGTGCAACCCAGCACGATGCCGTCGGTGTTAAGGCCTTCATAAGGAGCTAGGTATTGGTCGAATAGGTCGTCGAAATCCGCATCCCCAAAGCGGCCGGCTTCCACCCGGTCTACGATGCCGGGACAGGGGATGTTGATCACGCGATTGGGGTCCGGCATACGGGCCTGCAGGGCCAGGTATCGTTCCAGCCGGGTGGTGGCCAAGGTGGCCATCATAAGCACCTTTCCGTTGCCGGGGGCCATACAGGCGGGCCGGATGGCCGGCTCCACGCTGACCACGGGCACGTTTAATTCCTGGCGAATGGCGTCGATGCAGTTGGCTGTGGCGGTATTGCAGGCCACCAGGATGGCCTTGCAGCCCATGTCCACCAGCTTGTGAATGCAGGCTAAGGTGAGGGCAGTGATCTCGGCTTCCGGGCGGTCCCCGTAGGGAGCGTGGGCGTTATCGCCATAATAAATATAGTTTTCAGTGGGCAACAGGCGCAAAGCTTCCCGTAAAACGCTGGCCCCGCCCAGCCCGCTGTCAAAAACGCCAATGGGCGCGTGAATAGAACGCATACGATTAAAAATCTCCTTGGGGTTATTATAACCCCGCGCTATGGAAGTTGCAAATACAGAAAAACACCTCTTCGTCCCGCTTATGCTAGGCTGCGACGAAAAGCAGCAAAATTTTTTGAAAAAAGGGTTGACTTTCGGGGGCGGGCTTGGTATTATATACAAGCTGCCTCGCGCGGGAGCGCGGGGGAAACGGCGCGGCACCTTGAAAACTATATAGTGCAGACGAACAAGAAACGCAATGAAATTTGAGGACAAGACCGGCAGCGATCTGTAAGGATCGCGACGGCAAGTCGGACAATGAAGACGAGCCAGAAAAAAGGAAAGAGCGAAGCTACGAAGCTTCGATCAGGATTTTAACTCAAGAGTTTGATCCTGGCTCAGGACGAACGCTGGCGGCGTGCCTAACACATGCAAGTCGAACGGGGATCATGAAGCGGAAGTTTTCGGATGGAAGGTTCATGATTCTAGTGGCGCACGGGTGAGTAACGCGTGAACAACCTGCCTTTCAGTGGGGGATAACACCTGGAAACAAGTGCTAATACCGCATGAGACCACGACCTGGCATCGGGATGGGGTCAAAGATTTATCGCTGAAAGAGGGGTTCGCGTCCCATTAGGTAGTTGGTGAGATAACAGCCCACCAAGCCGACGATGGGTAGCCGAGCTGAGAGGCTGATCGGCCACACTGGAACTGAGACACGGTCCAGACTCC
>UQRU01000067.1 GCA_900543475.1 uncultured Eubacteriales bacterium | reverse complement strand
CCGCCGGGGGGGGGGGGGCGCCCCCCCCCCCCCCGGGGGGGGGCCCCCCCCGCCGGGGCGCCCCCCCCCCCCCCCCCCCCAAAAACCCCCCCCCCCCCCCCCCGGGGCCCCAGCGGTTTTGTGGGACCGAGGCATAAAAAAGCCCCATCCAAAAGGCTGGACAGGGCATCTACGCTGGGAAATATCAGGCTAGACCCACCCGCTGGTAAACGTCCCGCAGGGTGGCGCTGGCCCGGACCCGGGCCTTTTCGGCGCCCTCGGTCACGATCTGCTCCAGGTACCCCGGATCGTTTTGCAGGCGGAGGTATTCTTGCTGCAGGGGAGATAACTCCGCGATGACCGCATCCGCCACCTCGGTTTTCAGGTGACCATAGCCCTTGCCTTCAAAGTGGGCCTCCGCCTCCTGGATGGACATGCCGGTGAAGGTGGTGAACAGGGCCAGTAGGTTGGATACGCCGGGCTTGGCTTCCGGATCGAAACGGATGACCCCTTCGCAGTCGGTGACGGCTTTTTTGAACTTTTTGAGCATGACGGACGGGTCATCCATGATGGCGATATAGCCATTGGGATTGGGGTCGGACTTGCTCATCTTCTGGGTGGGGTCCTGCAAGCTCATGACCCGGGCGCCGGCCTTGGGGATATAGGGGTCCGGGATGACAAAGGCGGGGCCATAGGTCTTGTTGAATCGTTCGGCGATGTCCCGGGTGATCTCCAGGTGCTGCTTTTGATCCGCCCCCACCGGCACCAGATGGCTTTGGTATAGCAGGATGTCCGCGGCCATCAGGACGGGATAGGTAAACAGACCCGCGTTGATGTTGTCCGCATGCTTGGCGCTTTTATCCTTGAATTGGGTCATGCGGTTCAGCTCGCCCATATAGGTATTGCAGGCCAACACCCAGTTGAGCTCCGCGTGTTCCTTCACATGGGACTGGATAAACACGGTGCTCTCCTTGGGATCGATGCCGCAGGCCAGCAGCAGGGCAACGGTATCCATGGCCCGCTGGCGCAGGCTATCCGCATCCTGGCGGACGGTGATGGCGTGCAGGTTGGCCACGCAGTAGAAGCAATCGTGCGCCGGCTGCTGCAACAGGGACCAGTTGCGCAAGGCGCCCACATAGTTGCCAAGGGTAGGGGAGCCGCTGGGTTGAATGCCGCTTAAAACGGTTTTCTTTTGTGCCATGGTGGGAAATATACCTCCGGGATGGATATAATGGATGCCTCGGCAAAATCCAGGCCGGGGCCGATCGTTCGTCGTAATATTATAACCCATCGCCCCTGAGTTGGCAACGGGGGGAAAACGTGTTAAGATAGACCCAGTAAAGGGAAGGAGACATGCCATGGGATATCGGGCATTGTACCGGCAATATCGGCCCGCCACCTTTTCCGAGGTGATCGGCCAGGATCATATTACCACCATCTTGAAAAATCAGGTGCAGGCTGGACAAACCGCCCATGCCTACCTGTTTGCAGGTACCCGTGGGACGGGCAAGACCAGCACCGCAAAAATTTTGGCCCGTGCCGTGAACTGCCAGCAGCCCCAAGGCGGGGAGCCCTGCGGCCAGTGTTCGGCATGCCAGCGCACCCAAGGGGATCATGTGGATATCGTGGAGCTGGACGCAGCCAGCAACAACGGGGTGGAGGATGTCCGCTCCATATTGGATAAGGTACGCTATACCCCTTTGGAATTGCGCACCAAGGTCTATATCATCGATGAGGCGCACGCCCTCTCGCCCAATGCCTTTAACGCCCTGCTTAAGACCCTGGAGGAGCCTCCGGGCCATGTGATGTTCATCCTGGCCACCACGGAACCCCAGCGGATCCCAGCCACCATTATCTCCCGGTGCCAGCGGTTTGATTTTCACCGGCTGTCCATCGGGGATATGACAGGCAGGATGCAGGCGGTATTGGAAAGCGCTGGGGCCGTCATTGACCCTGAGGGCCTGGTGGCCATTGCCCGGGCGGCGGAGGGCGGCATGCGGGACGCGTTGAGCTTGGCGGATCAGTGCTTGTCCTTTTGCGGAGACCATGTGACGGCGGCAGACGTATACGCGGTGTTGGGCAGCATGGATGGGGAATTCCTCTTTTCCATGGCGGATGCTCTGCTGTCCTCTGATAGCGCCAAAGCCTTGACCCTGCTGGATCAGGTGATCCGGGAAGGCCGGGATCTACGGGTGTTCATCCACGACCTGGCTATGCATATGCGGGCCCTGCTGCTGGCCAAGCTATGCGGCCATTGCAGCGACATCCTGGATTGCACAGAGGACGCCATGAAGCGGTATATGGCCCAGGCGGAGAAGGGCGGGGAGGTACGGCTGCTGCGGGCTAGCGAAGCCCTGTTACAAGCGGAAAGCCGGCTAAAAAACATGGCTTTGCCCAGGGTACTGGTGGAAAGCGTCCTGGTACGTATCGCCCGGCCGGAGGAACAGCGTACAGTGGAAGACCTGGTGGAGCGGATCGAGGCCCTGGAGCAGCGTCCAGTGGCTGCGGCTCAACCAGCTTCCGTCTCCCGGGAATCCCAGCCGGTTCCCCAGGCCCAAATGGAGGATCTGCCGCCTTGGGAGACGCCGGAGGAAGAACGGCCGCTGCCAGAGCCGCCGCCCATTTCGGAGGAAGCGTATGGTGCGGAACAGCCGCCTCGCTCCCAGCCTGCTTTTCAAAACAAGCTGTCCCAGAAGCCCCAGGCAAAGGAAGGCCCAGCGCAGATCTGGGCCCAGGTGGCAGATCTGCTGGATCAGGATCACAAAAGCGTGGCTATCATGGCCCGGGCCGCCAAGCGGTTTTCGTTGGAGGGCGGGGCCTTGGAAGTGGGCTTTGACAGCCCGGTGTTTTGCGACGCTCTATCCAAGCCGGCAAACCTGGCTCTGCTCACGCAGATGTTGCAACAGGTGCAGCCTGGAACGGTACTCAAGCTCTCCAAAAGCGGTGATGATCCCTTGGCTAGTCGGGGGAAGGCTCTTTTTGGTGATGCGTTTCGAATGGAATAAGGAATAACCTGGTTGGAAGGCCTAAAGGTGAAGCGATATGCTTGGGCTTTGCCGTTATATGCCCAAGGCGTCCTTAGGTAGACCCCATGAAACAGAAGGAGGAAAATAATAATGCAGTATGCCATCGTTTATAGCAGCCCCACGGGGAATACAGCCCAACTGACCCAGGCCATCCGGGAGGCCCTCCCGGCACAAGGATGCCTTTATTTTGGCCAGCCGGACCCCAAGGCCTTGGAAGCGGAAATCATTTATGTGGGATTTTGGACTGACAAAGGCACCTGTGACGCACAGACCGCCGGCTTTTTACAAACGCTGAGCAACCAACGGGTATTTCTATTCGGCACGGCGGGTTTCGGCGGCGCTCCCGCCTATTTTGCCCAGATCCTGGACCGGGTGAAGGGGCATTTGGGCCAGAGCGTCCAGGTGGTGGGAACGTATATGTGCCAGGGGAAGATGCCCCCGGCGGTACGGGCCCGCTACGAAGCCATGCCGGAGAGCCCTCGACGCACCGCCATGCTGGAAAACTTCGACCAAGCCCTTGGCCATCCTGACCAACAGGATCTCGCGGCGGTAAAGGCTGCCGTGACAAAATAAACGGAATCCATATAGGGCAATTGCCGAAAGCGCCCCAGGTTGCGGAAGCCCAGGGCGCTTTTTTCACGGGAAGGGGCATCCATTTGCGGGGGCCGCGGGATAGGCTGCCTAGGCAGGGAAAATCGTTGGCGTCGGGGGGGCGGCGACGTTTTTGCACGAAAGGCGCCGCCCATACAAAAGACGGCCGCTTTCCTGGAATGGCTAGATGACCTTTAACCCCCGGGCTACGATGGTGATGAAATCCTGCACGTTGGTGACGATGGTCTTGGCGGAAAGGCTGCCCCGGTCCAGGAGCTTGTTTACCACGAATTCATCCGCGTCCACGGTGTAGATGTACAGGGGCCGGATGGTGCCGTCCGCCAGCACCCGGAAACAGGGGGTCATATTACCGGTGGCGATGGTGTGCAGCATGGTGGCAAGGCATATGACGCAGGTAGCGTCCCGCACCATGTCCCGCATGGCCCCGGCGGCCTGGTAGGCGTCCCCGATCACCCCGGGCAGGGGGCCGTCGTCCCGGATGGAGCCTGCCAAAACAATGGGGACGTGGTGGGCCACACAGCTGTAGATAATGCCGTCCTGAATGTTATGGTCCTGGATGAATTGAGGGATGGAGCCGCTTTGCCGGGCCAGGTTGATCACGTCCAGGTGGTTGTAGTGGCCGTTGGGCTGGGGCCGCTGGGTATAGATATCCTGGCCCAGGGCCGTGTGGAACAAGGCGCCCTCCAGATCGTGGGTGGCTAGGGCGTTGCCTGCCATCAGACCGTGGACATAGCCGTTTTCCACCATGGCCTGCATGGCGGCCCTGGCGTCGCTGTCAAAGGCGAAAGCTGGGCCCATCACCCATACGACTTTGCCGTGGGCCTTCTCATAGCGCAATAGGTCCATCAGCTCGTCATAATCCCGGGCATAGGAGGTTTCCCGGCTGCGGCCCTGACGAAAAACGAATTGGTCGTCATGGCCTTGGCCTTCTTCATAGAACCCGTTGGCATGCAGGTAGATCCCGTCCTCGCCTTGCTCCGTCCTGCCCAGGACCACCTGGTCGCCGGGCTGAAGGTTGCGGTTTTCCACCACCAGCAGCTGACCGTCCTGAAGCACCACGCTGGAATCCATGCGGCTTTCCTTAGCCAGCAGCCACTGCCCGTTTACCTTGAAATATTCCGGGAACATGGATGTGCTGTGATAGTTTTCGGGGGCCACGCCGGCTTGAAGCACCGGGGCGGTCTGCACATTGGGCGCGTCCTGGAATTTCGGCTGGGAAAAATCCGGCGCATGGTATACGGGCAGCTTGAAAGACATGGATTACCTCCAAATTTGATGGATTTTATTGCAAGGTGGCGTACATGACCGCCTTGATGGTATGCATCCGGTTTTCCGCCTCATCGAACACCACGCTCTGGGGGCCTTCAAAGACCTCGTTGGCCACCTCCATCTCCGCAACGCCGAAGTCTTTGGCTACCTGGGCGCCGATGGTGGTGTTGGTGTCGTGGAAGGAGGGCAGGCAGTGCATGAAGATGGCGTTGGGCGCAGCCTTGGCCATGACGCCGGCATTGACCTGATAGGGCTTGAGGAGTTTGATCCGCTCCGCCCAAACGCTGTCCGCCTCCCCCATGGAGACCCAGATATCCGTATAGATCACATCCGCGTTGACGGGGCCCTGGTCCACGTCCTCGGTGAGGGTCACGCTGCCGCCGCTGGCCGCAGCGAATTCCTTGGCCTTTTCCACCAGCTCGGGGGCGGGGAACAGGGAACTGGGGGCGCAGGCGGTGAAGTGGAGCCCCATCTTGGCGCAGCCGATCATCAGGGAATTGCCCATGTTGTTCCGGGCGTCCCCCATGTAGGTGAAGCGGATCCCTTCCAAGCGGCCGAATTTCTCCTGAATGGTCAGCAGGTCCGCCAGGATCTGGGTGGGGTGGAATTGATTGGTCAGGCCGTTCCAGACCGGCACGCCCGCGTAGGCAGCCAGCTCCTCTACGATCTTCTGGTCAAAGCCCCGGTATTCGATGCCGTCGTACATCCGGCCCAGCACCCGGGCAGTGTCCGCAATGCTTTCCTTTTTGCCCATCTGGGAACTGCCGGGGTCCAGATAGGTGACGCCCATGCCCAGATCCCGTCCGGCTACCTCGAAGGCGCAGCGGGTGCGGGTAGAGGTCTTTTCAAAAAGCAGCACAATGTTCTTTCCAGCCAGGTGGGCGTGGGGAATGCCGGCCCGCTTGGCGTTTTTAAAATCCCGGCTCAGGTCCAGCAGGTAGCGGATCTGGTCGGGGGTAAAATCCAAAAGGGTCAGGAAATTCTTTCCGCGCAGGTTCACAGGCATTGCAAACACATCCTTTCAAGAGAAAATGGAATTTGCAATTATTATACTACATTTGCGCCTCGCGCACTAGCGGCATACTCATGCAGCGGGGGCCGCCCCGGCCCCGGGAAAGCTCGCTGCTGGGGATGGACAGGACCCGGATGCCGTTGTCCTCCAGCAGCCGGTTGGTGACCTGGTTGCGGTCGTAGGTGACCACCACCCCGGGGGAAAGGCAAAGGGTATTGGCCCCGTCGTTCCATTGTTCCCGCTGGGCGGCGATGGCGTCCTGGCCGCCGCAGAAGAGCAGCTTTGCCGGCTGGGGCAGTTCCAGCAGCCGGGCGAGCACCCGATCCAGGGGCTGGGTCTGCTCCCGGATGCGCAGGCCGTTTTTCCCGCCCCGCTCCAGGGTGACGGCGCTCATGGCGGGCAGGATGCCGGGATGGATCACAAAGGTATCCCAGTCCACCTGGGTAAACACCGTATCCAGGTGCATATAGGCCCGCACGCCGGGGATATCCAGCACCAGGATGGTCTCTATGGCGGCGTTGGGGTCCGCAAAAATATGTTGGGCAAGGTCCTCGATGGCTTCGGGCATGGTGCGTTCCGAAGCGCCCACCGCCAGCACCCGGGGCGAAAGGTTCAGGATATCGCCGCCTTCCAGGGAAAAAGGCGCCTGCCTGGAATAATACAGGGGGACCTGGCCTGCAAAATCCGGATGGTGCCGGAGGATGAAGTCCCCAAACAGGGTTTCCCGGGCACGGGTCTCGGAGAACATCCGGTGTAGGGAAGCCCCGTTGCCGATGGCGGCGAAGGGGTCCCGGGTAAAGTATAGGTTTGGAATGGGGTCCAACAGGAACTGGGCTTCCCGGTGGAGCAGGGCCGGCAACTGGCGGCCTACATCCCGGCCCAGGTCCGCAAGCCGTACCCCGGCGACCATGGCCTGGATCATGGCCTGGTTATCCCCAAGCCCCAGAAGATATTGCAGTAGGCTATTCTCATAGCCTTTGGCGATGGGCCCGCTTTCCTGGATAAAGGTGCGCAGGAAGGGCAGGCGAAGCGCCGGGCAATGGTCCAGGGCTTCGGCCATGAGCGCCGTGAGGTATTTTACCGCCACGCCGTTCTCCCGAAGCAGGGCGGCAAAGCGGTCGTGCTCCTCCTGGGCGCCGGCAAGGTACGGGATGTCGTCAAACAGCAGCCGCCCCATGGTGCCCGGCACCAAATGCTCCAATTCCCGGCCGGGCCGGTGGAGCAGGACGGTTTTAAGGGGGGCGATCTCGCTGAAAACCTGGATGGGCATAGGCTGCCTCCTAGCATACGGATACATGGGGAGACAGGATGCTGGGCAAGGGCCGCTGTCGGCTCCCCATCTTTATTATACCCCTGGCAAGGGAATGGAAAAGGCCATATGGCCAGGCAAACATGGTATTTTAGCATCGATTTCCAGCCGGCGCTAGACGGGAGACCGGGCCTATTTGCCCGGCGTTCCCCCCAAAAGCAAACTGCATAAAACATATTATAATACAATATTAAAATGAATATATGTCCTATTATTCCACTTAAATATGTCCTTTACTATGGTATAATCGAAGAAAAACCCTGGGAGGGACTTATGTATCGAACCATTCGGGTACAGCCTGCCAATCGGTCCAATTTGAATATCAGCAAGCTGTGCAGCTTGGATCACGAAGTGATCCGGGAGCCAACGACCCCTTTGATCCACAGCGAGGCCCGGATCTGGCTGCTCCATAGCGGGCGGGGCGCCCTAAATCTACAAGGGGAGACCTATGAACTGGGGCCGGGGGACGTGGTATGCATCTTGCCCTGGCAGATCACGGATGTGACCCGGGTGGAGGAACCTTTGCAATACACCCTGCTGATCTATGATCTGGATAGCGTAAACCGGTTGATGAAGGCCTTTTATGAATCCGACCTATTGGAACGGGGCTGGCTCCATAGCCTTAGCGCCCTGCCGGTGCTCCACTGCGGAGGGGAAGCAGGCAAGCCTGTGCGGGAAATTTTTGCCCAGCTCCAGGAAGAGCTGGGCCTGGAATCCACCTTGGACGCCCCCGGCCCAGCCCCCTATGGCAATATCCTGGTGATGAGCAGCCTGGTGCGCCTATGCGTCCAGCTGGAACGCATCCGCCGCCAGGGGCAGCCTGTAACAACCGCCGGGGAACCGGCAGGGGACAAGAGCCAGATCCTACGGTATATGTATGTGCATCTGAGCGAAAAGCTGACGCTGGATATGCTCTCCCGGCTGTTCTATTGCAGCCCCTCCAGCATCAGCGCCTATCTGACCAAGGCCACCGGCCTATCCTTTTTCGACCTGCTCAACGAGATGCGCATCGGCAAAACCGCCGATTATCTTCTATATACGGACCTGACCCTGGAAGAGTTGGCGGAAATATTGGGGTATGTGGACGCCTCCCATATTTCCAAGGTGTTTTCCGCCCGGGTAGGGATGCGGATCGGCGTTTACCGCAAGACCTACCAAAAGGTGGAGGAGATCTGCCAAGTGGAGCAGGGCCGCCTGGCTTATGCCATCGTGCAGGCCATATACCGGGGCTATGCCGCCCCCATGACCGCCCAGGAGACCGCCGATATCTTCGGCGTCAGCGTAAGCCAGCTCAACCGCCTGCTGCTATGCCAGGTGGAGAAGAACTTTGAAGATTTCCTCAACTACGTGCGGATTAACCGGGCCTGCGAGCAGCTGCTACACACCCGCAAGCCCATCCATGAGATCAGTTTTGAGGTGGGATATAACAGCACCAAAACCTTTACCCGCTACTTTTTGCGGCAGATGGCCATGACCCCTAGCGCCTTTCGCAGCGGGGTCAAAGGGGGACAGGACGGGCATAAGGGAAGGGGAAAGTAACCGGAATAAAGAAAAAGGCCCTGGCCGTCAAAGAGCGGCTAGGGCCGATAAACATCCCGGGGATGCGGTTCACGGGGAAGGCCTGGGCTGGCTTTCCAGCCGGTGGAAGAGCCGGCGGAGCACCAACACCGCGGCCACGGACAGGATGCATTCCGCGATGAACTGGGCGTAGGCAAGGCCATAGAGGGGGAAGAGCCAATTGAGGATAAGCAAGGCGGGGATCTCCAGCAGCACCTTGCGCAGGATAGCAAAGGCCAGGGCTTCTTTGCCCATGCCCACCGCCTGGAACACGCCCACCGCCAGGAAGTCCACGCACAGGAAGGGAAGGCCCAGGCAAAAGCCTCGGAGGAAACGGGAACCGTATTGGACGATTTCCGGGTCCTGCATGAACAGAGAGACCATGACCCCAGGCAGGAGGAAATAGAAGGCGGAGATCAGCAGGATGATACTGAGGGCGGCCTTGCGGGAAAAGCGGACGGTTTGTTTCATCCTGTCCACGTTGCCGCTGGCGTAGTTGTAGCTGATCAGGGGCATAATGCCTTGGGAGATGCCCATGGACACGTACATGGGGACGATGTTGATCTTCTGGGCAATGCCCATGGCGGCCACGGCGGAAGCGCCGTAGGCGGCTGTAAAATTGTTCAATACGGTCATGCCGGTGACGTTGAGCAGGTTCTGGATGGAGGCGGGGATGCCCACGGCGAATACGCCCCCCATGATACGGCGGCCGCACCAGAATTTTTTGGGATGGACGCAAACATAGGTATGGCCCCGCTTTACCAGGAGCAGCACGGCGAAATACAGGCAGGCCACCACGTTGGAAATGCAGGTGGCCAGGCCGGCGCCCGCCGCCCCCAGGTTTAGGCCCCAGGGCAGGATGAAGATGGGGTCCAGCAGGATGTTGAGCAGGCAGCCGCTCATGGTGCCGACGCTGGCGTGCATGGCGCTACCCTCCGCCCGGACCAGATAGGCCATCACCACGTTTAGGATGGCGGGCACGGCCCCCAGGGTGACCGTCCAGAACATGTAGGCGGCCGTAGCCTCGGCGGTGGTGGCGTCCGCACCCAGCAGCTTTAGCAGCGGCGTTTTGAAAAGGGTACATCCTGCCGCCAGCAGCACGCCGAACAGGATGGCGCAATAAAAGCCAAAGGCAGAGCTGCGGGCCACGGTCTCATAATCCTTCTGCCCCAGGGCCCGGCTCATCATGCTGGAACTGCCCACCCCGAACAGGTTGTTGACCGCATTGAAGGCCAGCAGCACCGGGGCGGCCAGGGTAACGGCGGCGTTTTGCACCGGGTTATTAAGCTGGCCGACAAAATAAGTGTCCGCCAGGTTATACAATACCATCACCAGGGAGCTGAGTACCGTGGGTACTGCAAGCTGGGCTACCGCCTTGGGCACGGGGGTCTGCTCGAAAAGAATGGTTTTTTTATCCATTTGCTCCATATATCCTTACCTCTCAAATATGGGGGGATGGAAGATCCAATGTTTGCCGCAGCTGATGGATATTCCGGTGGATGTTCTGGATGACCCTGCGGGTGGTATCCAGATCCCCTTGGGGGATGTCGCCCAGGATCTGCTCCACAAAAAAACGGGAGGCTTGCTCCAGCCGGGCCAAGGCCGGCTGGGCGGCCGGCAGCAGGCAGATGGGATGGAGCCTGCGGTCCCGGGAGGAGACGCCGGCCTGCAAAAACCCTTTTTCTTCCAGGGAAACCAGGGCCTGGCTGATCCTCCCCTTGGAAAATCCAAGCCGCGCGCATAAACCATTTGCCGTATTGCACAGCGGCTCTCCCTGCAAGCTGAGCAAAATGGCTACTTCCGCCCGGGATAGGCGGGGATCGCCCAGGGCTTTGCAGCAGACGTCCAAATACGTCTTATTCAGACCGGATAATAACCCGAAGAATCCAGCCGCCCGTTTCATGTAGGATGAATACATACAGGCTCCCTTCTGGGAAATAGTTTAGGAATAAACCAATATTGATTATAGCATGATATGGGGGAAAAACAAGGGGACGCTTATAGCCTTCCCGAAGAAAGCGGGTTATTTCCCGGCGACATACCAAAGGCAGCGGACGTTACATCCGCTGCCTCAGCCTGTCGAAAAACCCTTGGGGGTTCGGGGGCCGCAATGCAGTTCGCAAAGGTCGCGCTGCGTCGGCCCGTGGGGCCTTCCTGGCGCTCCCTT
>UQRU01000066.1 GCA_900543475.1 uncultured Eubacteriales bacterium | reverse complement strand
GGGGGGGGGGGGGGTGAACACCCGGGGGGGGGCCCTTGGGGGGGGGGGGGGGGGCCCCGGGGGGGGGGGGGGCCCGGGGGGGCGCGGCGCGCCCGCCGCCCCCCGGATGGAAGGCAGGGGGAAGGGACGGCTATCCGGCGCTGCCCTGGGGAAAATATGCTGAAAAATGGCCCGAAGGGTGCTATACTGATACAATAGCAAACCAATGGGGAGGCAAATTGCGATGACGGAAGTGGTAGCGGCGCTCCTATGGGAAGGGGACCGGTTTTTGATCTGCCAGCGGCCGGCCCATAAGACCCGGGGCCTGCTATGGGAATTTGTAGGGGGCAAGGTGGAGCCCGGGGAGACCAAGGAACAGGCCCTGCGGCGGGAATGCCGGGAGGAACTGGGGATCGAAATCGGGGTGGAGGACGTATTTATGGAGGTGCTCCACACCTATCCGGATATGCAGGTGCACCTGACCCTGTTCAACAGCCGGATCCAAAGGGGCGCGCCCCAGCTGCTGGAGCACCATGCCCTCCGGTGGATCCTGCCGGCGGAGATCCCCCAGTATGATTTTTGCCCGGCGGATCAGGAGATCCTGGCCAAGCTCCGCAGGGAGCGGGGTTAAGGGCCGGGGGAAAGGAGCCGTTGCCATGGGATGCATCACCACCTATTCCGGCGAAGCCTTTGACCCGGCCCAGCCGGATAGCCAAAAGATCCATATCGCGGATATCGCCCATGCCCTGTCCCTCTTGTGCCGGGCCAACGGGCATTTCAAGCGGTTTTATTCCGTGGGGCAGCATTGCGTCAACTGCGCTTTGGAGGCCCAAGCCCGGGGCTACCGGCCCCAGGTGCAGCTGGCCTGCCTGCTCCACGATGCCAGCGAAGCCTATCTGGCGGACATCACCCGGCCGGTCAAGGAGCATCTGGCAACATACCTGGAGCTGGAGGCGCGGCTGCAAGGCGCCATTTATGAAAAGTACCTGACCGGGGCCCTGTCCCAGGCGGAATGGGAATGGGTCCAGGACATCGATAACCAAATGCTGCTATATGAGTTTCAGGCATTGATGCCCAAGCGGGTATTCTCCCAGGAAGCCCAAATCCACGGGAATCCGCAAATGGAGCAGCTGCCCTTTGAAACGGTACAAAACCAGTATCTGGCCCTATGGCGGCAGCTATCCGGCCAGGGGGCAAAGGAGGCGGAAGCATGATTTATTATTTTTCCGGCACAGGCAATTCCAAATGGGCGGCCCTGCGCTTAGCGGC
This sequence comes from uncultured Eubacteriales bacterium, assembly GCA_900543475.1. Lineage (GTDB taxonomy): Bacteria > Bacillota > Clostridia > Christensenellales > CAG-138 > Pelethousia > Pelethousia gallinarum. The sequence continues at coordinate 9,703 of UQRU01000066.1, read as the reverse complement.
GCTGCTGGGAGACGCCGCGGTGAATTTGATGGACCCAGGATGGGAATCGCCATCGGCGGGGGAGGCGGTGGGCCTGGTATTTCCCATCTACGCCTGGGGGCCGCCCAAGCCCGTGGCGGAATTTGCCAAGGGGCTGCAAGGGGAGGCGGCTTTCCGGTATGGGGTATGCACCTGCGGGGAAAACGCGGGCAACGCCATGGAGCTGTTGCACAAGGACTTTCCCATGGATAGCGCCTATTCCCTGGTGATGCCCAACAATTACGTGCTGGGAAGCCAGCTGGAATCCGATGCAATCGTACGGGAAAAGCTCCGCCGGGCCAAAGAACGCCTCCCCGAGATCGCCGGGGAGATCCGGGCCCGCAAGCCCTGCTGGCAGGTGGAAAAGGGCCCCCAGCCCAGGCTGCGGACCAAGCTCATCCATCCCTTTTTCGACCGGTTCGCCACCAGCACCCAGCCCTTTTTCGCCACCGACGCCTGCATCGGCTGCGGCCTTTGCGCCCGGAACTGCCCAGCCCACGCCATTACCCTGGTAGACAATCGCCCGGAATGGAAGGGGAATTGCTACCTTTGCACCAGCTGCATCAACCGCTGCCCCGTCCAGGCCATCCAATACGGCGAGAAAACCAAGGGCAGGGGCCGGTATGTCTGCCCAGAGGAATAAGGAGGACGCAGGGCGCATAACGCCGGCCCGGCGGCGCCGGCCCGCATAGGCGTTTGGCGGTTGGCCAGCCGGGGGGGGCGGCGGCAGGGCGCGAAGCGCCCGCAAATGGCTGGGGCGGGGGCCAAAGTCCCCCGCCCCAGCCATTTGGTTTGGCAGGCCGGGGGCCAAAGGCCCCGGCCGCCAAACGCCGCCCCCCGCCCGGCCGGGTGCGCGCCCCTGCCCGCCGGATTGGCTGCGCGGATGGAGCGGGCAGCCTGGCGAAAGCCCCCCCTGGGAGTGTGCGGCAAATGCGAAAAAAGCCTTGCGTAGCAAGGCTTGGCTTTCCGACCGAGGGGGGCCATGGAACCTTTGAGAAGGTGACGAAAGCCACTTTTTCGACAGCCGGAAAGGGGCCTTCGGCATAAGCCGAAGGCCCCTTGGTTGGTGGGAAAGGTTAGCGGATCAGATCCGTATGCAAGGCGCTGGCAATGGCCTCTGTGGGGATGTCGAAGGACTGGGCTCCCATATAGCCGGGCGCCACGTCGTATTCGCTGAAGCAGAGCACCAGCTGGCCCTGGGCGGTGATGTAGAAATCCTGGCTGGGGCCGATCTCCACCATATCCGGGAAGTAGGAAAGGTTGGGGTCCAAAGCGGCGTTGGCTTCCATCTGGCGTTTGACCTCCGCCTCCAGCAAGGCTGCGTAGTCGCTGCCCTCTGTAAACAGATCGGATAGGGACAGAACCTGGCCGCTGCGCTTATCCAGCACAAAATGCTTTTGATACTGGGTAGCGCCTGCCATCACCAAGGTGGCGTTCATATCCAGGCAGAACATGTCGTCGGTTTCCGCCACCACATTGGCTTCGCACTGAAGGTCCTGGTGAGCGGTCATGCTTTCGCCGAAAATTTCAGGGTCCTCCGCCAGGGCCTGCTGGGCCTGCTCCACGGATTCCTCATGGATGTGGATGAGGGATTGGGCATAGGCGTCCACAGCGGCTTGGAGGTTTTCCCGGGCCGGGCTTTCCAAAGCGTCCAGCTGAGGGATCTGGATCATGGCGTCGATGCCGTATTGGCTATCCTCATAGGTGCGGAAGGTGAGCAGCTGGGCAATGGAACCCAGAACAGGCACCTGCTGCATAGCCTGGGCGGTGGTGGGGCTGGCGTTGGCCAGAATGGCGATCACCCCCAGGGCGGCCGCCGCTGCCCCCAGGCCCCGATATAGCCCCCGGAGGACGCCGCCCCGGGCGCGGTTGTTTTGCTGTTCTTCATGCAGTTCCTTTTTCATGCTATCACATATCCTTTCCTCCAGCGTGGGGGGCAGGGGCTGGGCATTGTATTGTGCCTTGAGCTGGGCGATCAGGCGCTCTTCGTTGTTCATGGCTTATACCATCCTTTCCTCTGCTTGCTGCCGCAATGCCTGTAGGGCGCGGCGTTCCCGGGATTTTACCGTATTCAGGTTTTCCCCCAGGATCTTCGCTACGGCCGGCAAGGGCATATCCTCAAAATAGTGTAGGATCAATACCGTACGGCTTTTCTCGTCCAGGGCGGATAGCAGATCCCTTAGCTCCATGTCCTCGTGGCTGTCCAGGACCCGTTGTTCCGGCAATTCCGCCATGGGGGCTTCTCGCCGGCCGCGCTTGATCTGGTCGAGGGCCAAATTTACCAGGATCTTGAAAAGCCATGGCTTCACGCCTGCTTCATCCCGCAGCCGCGCCCGGTTTTTCAAGGCCCTGTATGCGCATTCCTGCACAAGATCCATGGCCTCGTCCGGATCGTGTACATAGCTGAATGCCAGCCGGTACAGGCTGCCCTGTAAAGTCAGGATGGCCTGGGTGACCAGCTGCTCCCGCATGCTGTCTGTTTGCAATTTTTTGTTCCTCCGGCGCCGTTTTTTGAGGTACACCTATTATAACGATATAGGAAGCAAAAAAGGTGCAACCTGCGAAAAAATTTTTTCCAGAGCGAACGCGTGGCAATTCCAGCACAATTCATGGTCTCCTGGCAAGGACGGGCTATTTTTATTTTTCGCAACCGCCGGTAGGTCGTTGGAATTTTGTATTGCCGATGGTATAATAGACAAATCAGCCTGGGCGGCAAGGCCGCCCGTATCGAAGGAGCAAGGAAAGACTATGGCCATACAAGCCCCCAAGGGCACCAAAGACGTTACCCCGAAAGAAAGCTACAAGTGGCAATATATCGAGGCCCAGGCCCGGGCGATCTGTGAAGCGTACGGGTTCCGGGAGATCCGCACCCCGGTCATCGAGCATACGGAGCTGTTTTTGCGAGGGGTGGGGGATACCACGGATATCGTACAAAAGGAAATGTATACCTTTGACGATAAGGGCGGCCGTTCCATCACCCTCAAGCCCGAGGGCACGGCGGGGGCGGCCCGGATGTTTCTGGAGCACGGGCTGTTCAACGACGCCCAGCCCATCAAGATGTATTACCTCTATTGCCCGGTGTTCCGGTATGACAAGCCCCAGGCGGGGCGGCTTCGGGAGCATCACCAGTTTGGGGTGGAGGTTTACGGGGCGCCCAGGGCCAGCGCGGACGCGGAATGCATCCGCTTGGCCATGACCATGTTGTCCCGGGTGGGGGTCCAGGGCCTGGGGGTGCATATCAACTCCATCGGCTGCCCCAATTGCCGGCCCAAATACAACGACGCCCTGCGGGCCTATCTGCGGGAGCGGTACGACGGTCTTTGCGAGACCTGCAAGAGCCGGTTTGAAAAGAACCCCCTGCGGATCTTGGACTGCAAGGAGGAAAGCTGCCAGGCCCTTTGCAAGGGGGCGCCCACCATACTGGATTGCCTGTGCCAGGAATGCCGGGATCATTTTCAGGAGCTCCAGGGCTGCCTGAAGGAGGTGGGGGTGGATTTCCAGGTGGACCCGTATATTGTGCGGGGGCTGGATTATTATACCAAGACCGTGTTTGAGATCATCGCAAAGAGCGAAAGCTATACCGGCACCGTCTGCGGCGGCGGCCGGTACGATGGATTGATGGAGCAGCTGGGCGGCCCCAAGCTGTCCGGCGTGGGGTTTGGCATGGGCATGGAGCGGCTGCTGCTCATTGCGGAGTTGTCCGGCGCCCAGATCCCCCAGCCCAGGCCGGTGGACGTCTACATCGCTGCCCTGGGGGAAGCGGCCCGTTCCGCGGGCTTCGCCCTGGCGGATACCCTGCGGCAGAAGGGGATTAAGACCGAATTCGACCACGTGGGCCGCAGCTTTAAAGCCCAGTTCAAGTTTGCGGACAAGCTGGGGGCCCGGTATGTGGCTATTTTGGGGGAGGACGAGCTGCGGCAGGGCTGCGTAAAGCTCAAGGATATGGCGGCGGGGACCGAGACCCTGCTGCCCATGGAGGGCCTGGAAGCGGCGGTTCGGGATGGAAGGGTAAACCAATAAAAATTTTATAGAAATAAGAGGAGCAAGACTATGGCAGAGCTTTTGCAAGGCTGGAAACGCACACACTATTGCGCCGAACCCGCCCAGGCTGAGGTGGGGAAGGACGTATTGCTGATGGGCTGGGCGGATTCCTGGCGGAATCTGGGCGCCCTGATCTTCATCGGGCTACGGGACCGGAGCGGGGTCATGCAGGTGACCTTCGACCAGAGCCAGCTGCCCCAGGCGGTATTCGACCTGGCCACCACCATCCGCAACGAATACGTGCTGGCGGTCAAGGGCGTATTGGCCGAGCGGGACGAGAAGATGGTCAACAAAAACATGGCCACCGGCCGGTACGAGGTGCGGGCCAAGGAGCTGAAGATCCTCAGCGTTTCCGAGACGCCCCCCATCTATATCCAGGACGACCTGGACGCTTCCGAACAGATCCGGCTCAAGTACCGGTATCTGGACCTTCGGCGGCCCTGTATGCAAAAGAACATCATGCTGCGCCACAAGGTGGCCCAGGTGACCCGCCAATACTTTGACGAGCAGGGGTTCCTGGAGATCGAGACCCCCATCCTGTGCAAGAGCACCCCGGAAGGGGCCCGGGACTATCTGGTGCCCAGCCGGGTGCAGCCGGGCAAGTTCTACGCCCTGCCCCAGAGCCCCCAGCAATTCAAGCAGCTCTTGATGCTTTCGGGCTACGACCGGTATATGCAGATCGCCCGGTGCTTCCGGGACGAGGACCTGCGGGCGGACCGGCAGCCGGAATTCACCCAGATCGACCTGGAGATGAGCTTTGTGGACCGGGACGACGTGCTGGAGGTAAACGAGGGCTTCATCGCCCGGCTGCTCAAGGAGACCTTGGATTACGACGTGCAGCTGCCCCTTCGGCGGATCACCTGGCAGGAGGCCATGGACCGCTATGGCTCCGATAAGCCGGATACCCGGTATGGGCTGGAGCTGTGCGATGTGAGCGACGCGGTGCAAGGCTGCGGCTTCGGGGCCTTTGCGGGGGCCGTGGAGGCGGGCGGCAGCGTGCGCTGCATCAACGTCAAGGGGGGCGCGGAAAAGTTCCCCCGGAAAAAGCTGGATGAGCTCACGGCCTTCGTGAAGATTTATAGGGCCAAGGGCCTGGCCTGGATGGGCCTCAAGCCCGATGGGCTCCAGTGCTCCTTTGCCAAGTTCCTCACCCCGGAGCAGATCGAGGCCATCCAGCAAAAGGCCGGGGCCCAGCCCGGGGATCTGCTGCTGTTTGTGGCGGACGGGGATAACAGCGTGGTCTACGCCTCCCTGGGCGCCCTGCGCCAGGAGGTGGCCAAGCGGCTGAACCTGATCCCGGAGGATGTGATCGACCTGTTGTGGGTGGTGGATTTCCCCCTGTTGGAGTACGACGAGGAGGAAAAGCGCTTCGTGGCCATGCACCATCCTTTCACCAGCCCCATGGACGAGGATATCGCCTACATGGATACGGACCCCGGCCGGGTTCGGGCCAAGGCCTATGATATGGTCATGAACGGCAACGAGATCGGCGGCGGCTCCATCCGGATCCATTCCCCGGAGCTTCAGGAGAAGATGTTCGAGACCCTGGGCTTCACCAAGGAGGAGGCCTGGGCCCGGTTCGGGTTCCTGATGGAGGCCTTCAAATACGGCGCGCCGCCCCACGGCGGCCTGGCCTACGGCCTGGACCGGCTGGTGATGCTGATCACCAAGGCCCAGAGCATCCGGGACGTGATCGCCTTCCCCAAGGTGCAGACCGCCAGCTGCCTGATGACCAACGCGCCGGACGTGGTGGATCAAAAGCAGCTGGACGAGCTTTGCCTGGCCCTGGTGAAAAAGGGCGAATAGGGCGTTTTCAGCTGGCGCAGCGCCTTCGCCTTGCAGATGCCCGGGGGATGCCGCCCCAAGGGCCGGTATCGGATACGCCCGGGCATGGGGCGCTGCCTTTGCTCGGCGAGGGTGGGGGGCAATGCGTTGCCGCCCTTACATAAAGGAGAAAATCCATGGATACGTTATGCCGAACAGGCAAGGTGCTGGCCCTGAAGGGGGAGCTGGCGGTGGTGCGGTTTGTGCGCAGCGACGCCTGCGGCCATTGCAACGCCTGCTTCCATCTGGGCTCCAACGAGGCGGACCTGGAGATCCAAAATACCCTGGGCGCCCGGGTGGGAGACGTGGTGGCCATCGAGCTAAGGGGAAAAAGCATGGTGCGGGCCAGCCTGCTGCTCTATGGCATCCCCCTTTTGGGGCTGCTGCTCGGAGTATTGGTAGGGTCCCAATGGGGGGATCTATACGCCGCGGCAGGGGGGCTACTCCTGTGCGGAGGCACATTTTTTATCCTGCGGGGGCTGGAGCCCCGCTTTTCCAGGATGACGGAGTTTAAGCCCCGGATCGTGGAGATCGTCGCGCGGGGCGGGGAAGCCGGCGGGCAGGAGACGGAAGGCTGACGGGCGGCTGCCAGCCTGTATCCGGCCGAACCGGGCAAAGCATAACCAAAGAGCCCATCCATTGGCCTGGGCTGCCGGGAACGGCGGGCGGCCCAGGCTATTTTTATGAAAAAAACCCGGTGCAAAAACCTTGGCGCGCGCCGGGGAAAGGGAGTGAGCAGGATGTACCAAAGGGAGCTTTTGGAGCAGGCGGACCCGGCCCTGGCCGCGGCCATGGAAGGGGAGCTGCGGCGGCAGCGGGAGAATATCGAGCTGATCGCTTCGGAAAATTTCACCTCTCCCGAGGTGATGGCGGCCATGGGCAGCCATCTGACCAATAAATATGCGGAAGGGTATCCGGGCAGGCGGTATTACGGGGGCTGCCAATGGGTGGATGCGGTGGAGGAGCTGGCCCGGGAGCGGGCCTGCGCCCTGTTTGGGGCGGAACATGCCAACGTGCAGCCCCATTCCGGCGCCCAGGCCAATTTGGCCGCCTATTTTTCCTTGCTGCAGCCCGGGGATACGGTGCTGGGGATGGATCTCTCCCACGGGGGCCATCTGACCCATGGCAGCCCTGTCAACTTCAGCGGCCGGTATTACCGGTTTGTATCCTATGGGGTGCGGGACGACACGGAGCGGCTGGATTACGACCAGATCCTGGCCCTGGCCAAGGCCTGCCGGCCCCGGCTGATCGTGGCGGGGGCATCCGCCTATCCCCGGGCGCTGGATTTCGCCAAGTTCCGGGACATCGCCGATCAGGTAGGGGCGTTGCTGCTGGTGGATATGGCCCATATCGCGGGGCTGGTGGCGGGGGGCGTGCATATGAACCCGGTGCCCTACGGGGACGTGGTCACCACCACCACCCATAAAACCCTGCGGGGCCCCCGGGGCGGCATGATCCTGTGTAAACAAGCATACGCCCAGCAGATCGATAAGGGGATCTTCCCGGGCACCCAGGGCGGGCCGCTGATGCATGTGATCGCGGCCAAGGCGGTATGCTTCCGGGAGGCCATGACCCCGGCCTTTCAGGCCTATGCGGCCCGGGTGTGCGAAAACGCCCAAGCCCTGGCCCAGGGCCTACAGGAAGCGGGAATTCGCCTGGTTTCCGGCGGCACGGACAACCATCTGCTCCTCATCGACCTGGGGCCCCAGGGCCCCACGGGCAAGGAGGTGGAGGCGCTGCTGGACGCGGCCCATATCACCGCCAACAAGAACACCGTGCCCAAGGAGACCCGCAGCCCCTTTGTGACCAGCGGCATCCGGCTGGGTACGGCGGCGGCCACCACCCGGGGCTTAGGGCCTGAGGACTTTCAGCTGCTGGCTGGCTGCATCGCCCGGATCATCCGGGAGGGGGAGGCCGCGGTGGCGGCGGTGGGCAAGGCCGTCGCCGCCATTACGGAGCGGTATCCCCTGTACCAGTAGGCGGGCGCAGCCCCGCCGGCGGCCGTTTCCACGGGTACAAAGGGCGGAGTTTTGCCGGGAAATCCCTTCGGCGGACGGCTGGGACGGGGGATCCAAAAAATTTTTCAGGGAACCAAAAAATATATTCAAAATCCCCTTTACAACTGGAGGGAAATGGTCTACACTGAGATTATCCGAGACAATGGCCCAGATCTGAGGGCCCAGCAAAATAAAAAGCATAGCGGGGTAATAGAGCATGATCGATTTGAGCATCAACAAAGAAAAACTGGCCCACAATGTACAAGTTGCCCGGGAAAACCACATCATTCTGCCGACCTTTGCCCAGATGCGGGATCCGCAAAAGGTGCCGGAAAAGGTCAAAAAAGCCCTGAAGAATGTAGGACTCTGGGATGTGAATCCCCTGAACCTGTTCCGGATCACCTGGCATAATGAGCCCACCATGGAGGGCGGCCAGTATGGCGGGGTCAATTTCATTGAGCTGCCCAGCGTGCTCACCGGGGTAAAGGCCCGGATCATCGTGCTGTGCGGCAAGTGGTTCCCCACTGGCTGCCATAAGGTGGGCGCCAGCTATGGCTGCCTTGCCCCCCGGTTGGTCACCGGCCAATTCGACGCCACTTACAACAAGGCTGTTTGGCCCTCCACCGGCAACTATTGCCGTGGCGGCGCTTTCAACTCCAAGCTCCTCTCCTGCTCCTCCGTGGCCATCCTGCCTGCAGAGATGAGCAAGGAACGCTTTGACTGGCTCAGCAAGATCGCCGGCGAGGTCATCGCCACCCCCGGCTGCGAGAGCAACGTAAAGGAGATCTTCGACAAGACCTGGGAGCTGCGGCGCACCCGGGAAGATGTGGTGATCTTCAACCAGTTCGAGGAAATGGGCAACGCCCTGTGGCATTACCAGGTGACGGGTTCCGCCATCCAGGAAGCCTATGAGACCATCAAGACCGATAAGACCCGCTTTGCCGGGGCCTGCTTCACCAGCGGCAGCGCAGGCACCATGAGCGCCGGCGATTACCTCAAGGAGCAATATCCCTATAGCAAGCTAGCGGTGGGCGAGGCCCTCCAGTGCCCCACCCTGCTGAACAACGGCTTTGGCGGCCACCGGATCGAGGGCATCGGCGACAAGCATGTGCCCTGGGTCCACAATGTGAAGAATACCGATATGGTCATCGCCATCGACGACGAGGATAGCCAGAACCTGCTCCGGCTGTTCAACACCGAGCTGGGCCACAAGTACCTCAAAGAAGAGGTGGGCGTGCCCCAGGCTACCATCGATCAGCTTTCCCTGCTGGGCATTTCCGGCATCGCCAACGTGCTGTGCTGCATCAAGTTCGCCAAGTACTATGAGCTGACCGAAAACGATGTGGTGGCTACGGTGGGCACGGATAGCGCCATTATGTATGAGAGCCGTATCACCGAGCTGGATGAGCAGCAAGGCGCCTATACCGAGCTGAAGGCTGCCCGGGATTACTGCGAGCATATGCACGGCATCCGTACGGATTCCATGCTGGAGCTCAGCTATGAGGCCCGTAAGCGGATCCACAACCTCAAGTATTATACCTGGGTGGAGCAGCAGGGCCGCACCGTGGATGAGCTGAACGCCCAATGGTATGACGAGAACTACTGGAAGGGCATCCACGCCCAGGCGGACGACCTGGATGCGCTGATCAACGCCTTCAACCAGGAAACCGGCGTATTGGCCAATATGGCAGAATAACCGATAGGCGCATTTTTTCAGGGGCGCAGCCAATGGCTGCGCCCCTCAGTCTGTCGAAAAACCCCCGGGGGTTCGGGGGCCGCAATGCAGTTCGCAAAGGTCGCGCTGCGTCGGCCCGTGGGGCCTT
>UQRU01000065.1 GCA_900543475.1 uncultured Eubacteriales bacterium | reverse complement strand
CCCGGGCGGGGCCTTTGGCCCCGCCCGGGCCCATTGCCGTTTGGGGGCCCAGGGGCCGAAGGCCCCTGGCCCACCAAACGCCGCCGCCCCCCCCGCGGCCCCGGCCTTTGCAAACAAAAACTCCCCTTAGGCACGAAGCTTAAGGGGAGCAATCCACACCGGTTATTACAGCTTGCGCAGGGCATCCTCCAAGGCGGTCTTAGAGGCAGTCTTTTCGTCCTTTACCTTGATAACCCGGGCAGGCGCGCCGGCGGCCATGACCCCAGGGGGCACGTCCTGCAGCACCACGGAGCCTGCGCCGATCACGGAACCTGCGCCGATGCGCACGCCCTCTGCAATGACCGCATTGGCGCCGATCATCACATTATCCTCCACCACCACCGGCTGGGCGCTGGCGGGTTCGATCACCCCGGCCAGGATGGCGCCGGCGGCGATGTGGCAATTCTTGCCTACCGTGGCCCGGCCGCCCAACTTGGCCCCGATGTCGATCATGGTCCCTTCCCCCACGGAAGCGCCGATGTTCAGCACCGCGCCCATCATGATGACGGCGTTTTTCCCGATGCTCACCTGTTCCCGGATGATGGCCCCGGGCTCGATGCGAGCCTCCAGGTTTTTAATGTCCAGCAAGGGCAGGGCGGAATTCCGCCGGTCGTTTTCGATGACCATATCCTCGATGGCGTCCTGATTGGCCTCCAGGATGGGGCCAAGCTCCCGCCAGTCCCCGAATACCACCTTGTCCCCCGGTCCAAAGACCTTGGCGTCCCCGTAGTCGATGGGGCGTTTTTCCTTAATGTATATTTTTACCGGGGTTTTTTTCTCCGCTTCGCTGATGTAGCGAATGAGTTCCTGGGCGTCCATTTTGGTCATAGGTCACCTCCAAATAATACTTCCTCCAAAGTATACCAGCCCTTTTCCATTTTGGAAAGGCGGACTGCCGCTTCCAGGGCGCCGGCGGCAAAGACCCGCCGGCTGATGGCCTTATGGGTCAATTCAAAGACTTCGTCCTCCCCGAAAAACGCCACTGCGTGCTCGCCGGCAACGGTGCCGCCCCGCAGGGAATGGATGCCGATCTCCCCCTTTTTCCGGGGGCCGCAAAGGCCTTCCCGGCCGTAGACGGGCTGCAACCCATGCTGGGGGTCCAGGGCCTCCACCAGGAGCTTGGCGGTGCCGCTGGGGGCGTCGGCCTTGCGGTTATGATGGGTCTCGGTGACCTCAATATCCCAGTCGGCTAAGGGAGTGGTGGAAAGGATCTGCAAAAGCCGCTTGCATACGGCAATGCCCAGGGAGTAGTTGGCGCTATAGAGGATGGGGGCATAGGCCGCAAGCTCTTTTAGGGCGTCCATATCCTGGGGAGTATAGGCTGTTACACCGGAAAGATAGGGCGTCCCGGTGCGACGCACATAGGCGGCTGCCTGCTCCAGGGCGCCGGGGCCGGAAAAATCCAACGCCACGTCCCCCCGGGGCAGGGCGGCCAGTGTATCCAGGTCGTCCACATCCACCCGGGCCAGGGCGGTATGGCCGGCGGCCTCCGCCAGCTCCCACAGCATGGAGCCCATACGGCCCCGTCCGATCAGCACTAGGTTCATGCCAGCAGCCCCGCTTCCTCCAGGGCAGCCCGCAAACGCTGGGCAGCGCCTTGGCTCATTTCATACAGGGGCATCCGGCAGGGCCCCACTTCCCAGCCCATCATGTTGAGGGCGGCTTTTACGGGAATGGGGTTCACTTCCAGGAACAGGCTGTTGATCAGCTCCAGGTACCGCAGCTGGGCCGCGGTGGCGGCGGCGGTATCCCCGGAGAGATAGGCCATGACCATGTCATGGGTCTGCTGGGGCAGGATGTTGGCCAATACGGAAATGACCCCGCTGCCGCCAATGGACAGGATGGGGACGGTGATATCGTCGTTGCCGCTGTACATGGCGAAATCCGGCCCAAGATACCGGGCGATCTTGCAGGCATAGCTCATATTGCCCGAGGCCTCCTTGATGCCCATCACATTGGGATGGCCCGCCAGGCGTTTGACCACCCCTTCGGAAATAGAGCAGCCGGTGCGGCCGGGCACGTTATAAAGGATGCAGGGGATATCCACCGCGTCCACCACGGTGGCAAAGTGCCGGTACATGCCTTCCTCGTTGGTTTTGTTATAATAGGGGGCGATGATCAGCAGGCCCTGGGCGCCCATGGCCTGGTAGCGCAGGCTTTTCTCCAGCATGGAAGCGGTACAATTAGAGCCGCTGCCTACGATGACCGGGATGCGGCCGTTGACCCGCTTGAGCACGTATTCGCACACCGCGTTGTCCTCTTCATCGGTCATGGTGGCGGATTCGCCGGTGGTCCCCAGGGCCACGATCCCGTCGGTCCCGTTTTGGATCTGCCAATCCACCAGCTCGCCCAACTTGGAAAAATTCACCGATCCGTCTTGATGAAACGGCGTCACGATGGCAACGATAGAGCCTTGGATACGAAGCATGGGAGTCCCTCCTTATTGAAATTGATATATGCTTTGCCGGCAATGACGGCCGATGGTCACGCCTGCTGGGCTTCCAGCTGGTCGTCCCGGAGCTGGAAGGTATCCGCCAATACCCGGATGGCTTTGTCCTGATTCGCTTGGTCCACGGTGAGGGAGATGGAGATCTCCGAGGTGGTCACCTGGTAATAGGGGATGCCCGCCTGGGTCAAGGCGGTAAAGGCGGCGGCGGCGATGCCCCCATGGGTACGCATTCCCACCCCCACCAGGGAGAGTTTGGTCAGGGTCCCCTGATGCAGGGGCTGCCGGGGGAAGCCGCCCGTCTCCATGCGGCCCAGCAGCAGCTTGGCGTCCGCTTCCGAGCAGCTAAAGGAGGCCAGCACCCCGCTGGGCAGGGTCTGCTGGGAGATCATATCCACGTTTACATCCAGCTCTGCCACCAGTTCGAAGATCCGGCTTACCCCGCTGCCATCCGGTGCCAGGCCGTCTATGGTGAACATGGCGCAGTTTTCCTTGATGCTAAGTCCCGTGACCGGCATATCCTCAAAGGTTTCATTCCATTCCATGATATAGGTTCCTTTCCTCAGGTCTTCTTCCAATGAACGGCCCAGATACAGCTTCACGCCGTATTTCTTGGCCAGCTCCACGCTGCGGGTCTCCAACACCCCGGCCCCCAGGGAGGCCATCTCCATCATCTCCTCGTAGGTGACCCGGTGCAAGGGCTTGGCGCCCGGGCATTTGCGCGGGTCTGCGGTGAAGATGGAGTCCACGTCCGTATAGATCTGGCAATCCCAGCCCAGAGCCGCGGCCAGGGCCACGGCGGTGGTATCCGAGCCGCCCCGGCCCAGGGTGGTGATGGAGCCGTCCTGGCTGACCCCCTGGAAGCCGGCCACCACCGGCACCTTGCCCGCCGCCACGCAGGCTTCCACCGCGTCCGCCTTGATCTGTAGGATCTTGGCCCGGGAGTGGTTGGTGTTGGTGAGCATACCGCACTGGGCGCCGGTAAAGGACATGGCCGGCACCCCCAGGTTTTGTAGGGCCATGGCCAAAAGGGAAATGGTCTTTTGCTCCCCGGTGGCCATAAGGGCGTCCATCTCCCGGGGACAAATATTCTCCCCCACCTGGCTGGCCAGAGCGATCAGCTGATCGGTGCTCTTGCCCATGGCGCTGGCCACCACCGCGATCTTCTCCCCCTGCTGATATGCCCGGGCTACCCGGGCGGCTACCGCCCGAATGTGGGCGGGGGTAGCCACGCTGCTGCCGCCGTATTTATGTACAACGCCCATGCTGTTTTTGCCTCCTCCAAGTAATTTTTGCAATATGAAAGGCCGCCGGGCTAATGCCCGGCGGCCAAGGTATCCATGGATGATATGCTGGAAAATAACAACATACAAATACACCTCGTCAATCAACCAGACAGCGCTCCTGCAAGGGTTGCAGACAGTCCTGGAGATATTCTCCCCAGCCCCATCCCCACCGCGCGCCCGCGGAAGGAATTCGGCGGAATTGCTTTGGAAAGGGATCGTCGCCTGCCGGCTCCCCCGATCTTCGTCGCATCCGCGCCTCTATCTTGGTTTTATGCTAACATATGGACTTCCCTTCCGTCAAGCATCCTTTTTTTACAACCCATCTGCCATTCCCTTTACACCTAGCCGGCCCCCTTGCTATTCCCGGCCTGGGGCCTTACAATGGTAACAGCGGCCGCCGTTGGGGCCAGGGGCGGGTTTCCCCGGCCCAGGGGCCGGATTTTACAGCTTTCCAACAGGAGCTATGCCATGCAAAACCTGCTTACCCGTTTTCGCCGGGACCTGCACCAGATCCCGGAATTGGACCGGCAAGTCCCCGAGACCCTAGCCTATGTGGAGGCGGCCCTGGCCCCTTTGCCCTGCCGGTTGTTCCATCCCATCCCCCAGGCATTGTGCGCTTATTTTGATGGCGGGAAAGGGGATACCATCGGTTTTCGGGCGGAGCTGGATGCCCTGCCCATTCAGGAAGCGGAAGGCCGGGCCTATGGGTCCCGGCACCCGGGCTGCATGCACGCCTGCGGCCACGACGGCCACATGGCCATGCTGCTGGGCCTGGCCCATGCCTGGGAAGCGATACGGGACAGCCTGCCCCACAACCTGCTTCTGATCTTCCAGCCGGCAGAGGAGACCACCGGCGGGGCGGCGGATATCTGTAGCCAGGGGGTGCTGGACGAATATAGGGTAAGCCGGATATTCGGCTGCCATCTTTGGCCCGGGCTTCCGGAAGGCCAGGCCTTTGCCCGGCCCGGCCCCATGATGGCCCGCAGTAGCGAGGTGACCCTTACCATCCGAGGCCGCAGCGTACACATCGCCAACCGGCAGCAGGGCAACGACGCCCTGCTGGCGGGGGCGGAATTCCTTCGGGCCGCCTATGCCTTTATGGACGCCGGCTTCCCCCCGGCAGAGCCCCGGGTCTTGGGCTTTGGCCGGATGGAGAGCGGGCAGGTGCGCAACGCCCTCAGCGACCATACCCGCCTGGAAGGCACCTTGCGGGTGTTCAATGACCAGGTGTTCGCCCAAGCCCAACAGGGCCTGCAAGCCTTAGCCGAGGAAACCGCCGCCCAGCAGGGCTGCCAGGCGGCCCTGGCCTTCAGCCCCGGCTATCCCCCCCTGTTGAACGACCCTGCATTGGTCGCCTTGGCGGGGGATCTGCTATCCCCCCTCCCTGCCCCCAGCATGACCACGGACGATTTTTCCTTTTTTGCCCAAGCCCGGCCCAGCTTGTTTTTCTTCCTGGGAGTGGGGGAACAAGCTGCCCCCCTGCACAACCCGGCCTTTGACTTTAACGAGGCGGTACTATCCCGGGGCCTAGATATATTCCTGGCCCTGGCCCGGTTGCCTTGACCCTTCCCTTTTTTCCCGGGAAATAGTATACTTATTATGTATGGGCCCTTGCCCCCACGCTGTTTTTTGTAGGGCATCCCTTGGCCCGGCTGGTCCCCGCCTCCCCCCTTGCGCTGGGTTTCCCCAGAAAGCTGCCGGGAAGACGGTTGACTTCTTTTTAGGTTGATGATACCATTAAACATAATTGTGATGTTTTGTAACATCAACCCTTCTTTCGTTTTGGTTCCTATTTTATTTCTATCCAGGAGGTTTCAAACATGACAGCCCAGTCCCGCGCCATCACCGCCATTCGTATGCTGGCGGCAGACTCTGTGCAAAAAGCCAACAGCGGCCATCCCGGTATGCCCATCGGCTCCGCGCCCATGGCCTATGCCATCTGGAAGCAAATGAAACATAACCCCAAGGATCCTGCTTGGCAGGCGAGGGACCGGTTCGTTCTGAGCGCGGGCCACGCCTCTATGCTGGAATACGCCCTGCTCCACCTGTTTGGCTATCCCCTTGGCATAGAGGATCTTAAGGCCTTCCGGCAGTGGGGCAGCAAGACCCCCGGCCATCCGGAATACGGCCATACCGTCGGCGTGGAAGCTACCTCCGGCCCCCTGGGCCAGGGCATCGCCATGGCGGTGGGCATGGCCATGGCGGAAAGCCATCTGGCTGCCATCTTCAACCGGGAAGGCTATCCGGTGGTAGATAACTATACCTACGTGCTCATGGGGGACGGCTGCATGATGGAAGGCGTCCAGGCGGAAGCCGCCGCCCTGGCAGGGGTGATGCAGCTCAACAAGTTGATCGTCCTCTATGATAGCAACCGGATCACCATCGAAGGCAGTACGGATATCGCCCTCACCGAGGATGTGCAAAAGCGTTACGAAGCCTACGGCTGGGACGTGCAGCAGGTGGCCGACGGCGAGGACGTGGCAGCCATTGAGGCGGCCATCGCCAAGGCCAAAACCACCAGCACCCCTTCCTTGATCATCGTCCATACCAACATTGCCCACGGGACCCCCAAGGAGGGCAAGGCTTCCGCCCATGGCGAACCCCTGGGCGCGGAAAACATTGCCGCCATGCGGGAATTCTATCACTGGGAGGCTGCGCCCTTTGAGATCCCTCAGGATGTACGGGATCACTTTGCGGCCATGCTCCCCGGCTTTGAAAAGCAGGAAGCGGATTACAACGCCATGTTCCAGGCCTACCAAGCCGCCTATCCGGAACTGTATGCCCAGTGGCAAGCCTATCACAGCAAGGAGCTGCCCGAGGCCCTGCTCCAGGACGACAGCCTGTTTGCAGCGGACAAGCCCACCGCCACCCGGGCCTCCAGCGGAACCGTCCTCAACAAGCTGAACCAGTATCTTCCCAACCTGTTTGGCGGCAGCGCAGACCTGGCTCCCTCCAATAAGACCGAGCTCAAGGGAGAAGCCTTCTACGCCCCTGGGGACCGCACAGGCAAAAACATCCACTTTGGCATCCGGGAATTTGCCATGGCGGCTGCCTGCAACGGCATAGCCCTCTACGGCGGCTTAAGGCCCTATTGCGCCACCTTCATGGTGTTTGCCGACTACCTCAAGCCCGCCCTGCGCCTCTCCGCCCTGATGAAGCTGCCGGTGATCTATGTGCTGACCCACGACAGCATCGGCGTTGGCGAGGACGGCCCCACCCATCAGCCCATCGAGCACCTAGCCGCCCTGCGGGCCACCCCGGACACCCTGGTTTTCCGCCCCGCGGACACCAAGGAAACCGCGGCCTGCTACATCGCCGCCCTGCGTCACGGCCTGCCTGCGGTGATGGCTTTGACCCGGCAAAACCTGCCCCAATACGCGGAAACCAGCCGGGATGTGGAACGGGGCGCCTATATCCTCCGGGATACGGCCAACGGCCTGCCGGACGTAATCCTGATGGCCTCCGGCTCCGAGGTGCAGTGCATCATGGAAGCCGCCGACGCCCTGGAGAAGGAAGATATCTCTGTGCGGGTGGTATCCGTACCCTGCATGGATCTGTTCGAGCAGCAGGATGTGGAATACCAGGAGTCCGTCCTGCCCCGCGCCGTCACCGCCCGGGTGGCTGTGGAAGCCGCCAGCAGCTTTGGATGGCATAAATACACCGGCCTGGATGGCAAGGTGATCGCCATCGACCACTTCGGCGCCTCCGCCCCTGCCGGCACCCTGTTCCAGGAATTCGGCATCAACACCCAGGCCGTCATCGACGCAGCTCGGTCTTTGGTGAAATAAGGGCCTTACGGCCACGAAAAAAAGCCGCTTACATCGGCTTTTTTTCGTGGCATGCCAGGCGCTTCCCGGGGCGCCGCCCCCCCGGCGCCCCGGGAAGCGCGAACAAGGCAGCAATCACCGGATAAAATTGGTAGCCACTTTCTTCTCCAGCGCCGGCGGCTGAATGCCCGCCGCTTTACCCGCCTGAATGCACTGAAGCAGCCACGCCATATTGGCGCCCAGGGTGCGCATGGTTTGGAGGCCCTCCAGATCCTGCAATACCTCTTCTGGGGTGTTGCCGTGTACCTGATTCCAATATTGGGAGGACACCACCGGCATATTGCTAATGGTAAAGTATTTGTTCAGCCGGTCAAACGCGGCGGAAGCCCCGCCCCGGCGGCAAGAGATCACTGCAGCGCCCAATTTGTTGGCATATAGGCTCCCTTTGCAATAAAAGACCCGGTCTAAAAAGGCGGTCACCTGACCGGCGGGCCCAGCATAATAAACTGGCGAACCTACCACCAAACCGTCCGCATCCAGCAGCTTTTCCACAAACAAATTCACCTTGTCGTCTATTACGCAGCGATGGGTCTTAGCGCAAGCCCCGCAGGCGGTGCAGCCTGCCACCGGACTTTTGCCCAGCTGAAACAGCTCCGTTTCTATTCCTTGTTTTTCCAATACTTTAGCCACTTCCATTAGGGCGGTATAGGTGCAACCCGCCTCGTGGGGACTGCCGTTTAATAAGATCACCTTCATAAGAAACACCTCCTCGTTATCTTCCATTATGTGCTTGTCCATCCCCCTTGTCAATCCTCCTTCCCTGGGTCTGTGGGAAAGTAGGTTTTACAAGCGGAGCGGTTGTGCTATAATACATGGCGATAGCCGGTCTACGAAAGGCGGAAAGGAGCGCGGTCCATTATGTCCCATGAGGAAGCTTCCATGCGGGAGCGCCTGATCCTTGCGGGGATTCAGGAAATTGAAGCCCGGGGCATCCAAAATTTCTCCATGCGGCAGGTAGCCAATGCCTGCGGCGTTTCTTGCGCTGCGCCCTATAAGCACTTTCAGGATAAAAATGACTTGATCTTATCCATTGTGCTGTATATCCAACAGCAATGGCATAAAAAACAGCAGGCCATCGTGCGCCAATACGCGGGAGATCCTCGGCGGCAGCTGATTGAAATCAGCATGGCCTATATCGAATTTTTACTGGAAAATCCCCATTTTCGCTCCATCATCACCCTGCGGGACGATTCCCTGGACCCTGGCGCCCGCACCATTATGGCCCAGCTGAGCCAATGTACCCGCAGCATCATACGCACCTATTGCCAACAGGTGGAGATGCCCCCGGATGTGGAGCGGCGTAAAACATATGTGGTTCGCTCCTTGATCTATGGTGCGGCCCTGATGCTAGATAACGGCGAACTGCCCATGACCCCAGACGTGATGGAAGCCATCCGTAGCGCCATTGTGCGGGAGTTTGACCTTGCATGACATTGACTTTTGCATGGGTATGGAGTATAATTTTTTCATATTTGGTTATCACCGTTAACTTTCTATCTGGAAGGAGCTGCCCATGCGCGAATTTACCATTTTTACCGACTCTTCCTGCGACCTTTCCGCCACCATGGCCCAAGAGCTTGGTTTGACGGTTCTCCCTCTTTCCGTCAACATTGACGGTACGTCCTATGAGAATGATCTAGCGGGAAAAGCCCTTCCCTTTGATACCTGTTACGCCCTATTGCGAGCTGGAAAGCCCGCCACCACCTCGGCCGTTAACGTAAGCCAGTTTGTGGAAGCCATGGAGCCAGTGCTTCAAGCAGGTCAAGACATCCTGTATCTAGGTTTTTCCTCCGCCCTATCCGGCACCTATAATGCAGGCGCGGTTGCTTGCGCCCAGCTGGCCGAACAATATCCCGATGCAAAGCTGTATGCAGTGGACACCCTATGTGCGTCCCTGGGGCAAGGCATGCTCATCTACCTTGCGGTGCAGCAAAAGCGGGCAGGTAAGTCCATCGAGGAGGTGCGGGATTATGTGGAAGAAAACAAACTGCACCTTTGCCACTGGTTCACGGTAGACGATCTGCACCATCTGCACCGGGGCGGGCGGGTATCCGCCACCTCCGCGGTGCTGGGCACCATGCTGAATATCAAGCCCGTGCTCCACGTGGACGACGAGGGCCGGCTGATCTTCGTGGAAAAGGTGCGGGGCCGCCGCACCTCCCTCAAGGCCTTGCTCCAACACATGGAGGAGACCGCCATCGCCCCCGAGACCCAGACCATCTTCATCAGCCATGGGGATTGTCTGGAGGAAGCCCAGCTGTTGGGGCAGATGATCCGGGATAAGCTCCATGTGCAGGACGTGATCATCAACTACGTAGGGCCGGTGATCGGCGCCCACAGCGGCCCGGGCACTCTAGCGCTTTTCTTCCTGGGCACCAAACGGTAATCCATAATAAAGGACATATCAACCATGCATTACAAGATCATTGCAGACAGCTGCTGCGATTATGTGCAGCAAGGAGAGGATATCCTCTCCTTTGTTACGCGGGTGCCCCTGTCCATCGACTTGGACGGCCGTACCTTCATCGACGACGGGACCGTAGATTGCGCCACCTTCCTGGCGGATATGGCAAAAAGCCGCACGGCGCCCCGTTCCGCATGCCCCTCCCCTATGGCCTTTGCCGAGGCATGTAAGGGTCCCCAACAGGATATTTATATCGTCACCCTTTCCGCCAAGGTGAGCGGCACATATGATAGCGCCTATACCGGCGCCCAGATGGCCATGGCCGCGGACCCTGAAAAGCACGTCCATGTGTTCAATTCCCACTCCGCCGCCGCCGGCGAAGTGGCCCTGTGCCTGAAGCTCCAGGAGCTGGCCCAGCAGGGTCTCAGCTTCCAGGAGGTGGTGGAGGCCGGGGAGGCCTATGTGGCCGGCCTGACCACGGACTTCGTGCTGGAGGACCTGGACGTTTTCCGAAAAAATGGCCGCCTGAACCATTTGCAGGCCATCGCCACCAGCGCCCTGCGCATCAAGCTGGTGATGGGCGCGGACGAGGAGGGCGCCATTGTGGTACGGGCCAAAGGCCTGGGCATCAACCGGGCGCTCACCGCCCTGGTGGAGCATGTGAAGTCCATCTGCGACGCCCAGCCCTGCCAGGACCGGCTGCTGGTGATCACCCATTGTAATTGCTTGGAGCGGGCCGAAGAGGTGCGCAAGCGGATCCTGGCCGTCTGCCCCTTCCGGGATAGCATGATCTGCCGTCCCAGCGGCATCAGTACCATGTACGCCAACGACGGCGGCATCGTGTTGGCCTTTTAATCCCATCCCTCTGCATCGTCAGATAGCCAACCGCCTGGGTGCGGTTGGCTATTTCCTTTCCCCATGGTATGGTGTTGCAGCTTCCTCCCCGGGGGGGCGGCGGCCGGGGGGGGGGGGCCCCCCCCCCCCCCCCCCCCGGGGGCCCCCCCCCCCCCCCGGTTTGTGTAAAAAAAACCCCAAAAACCCCCCCCCCCCCCCCCCCCCCCCCCCCCCCCACAA
>UQRU01000064.1 GCA_900543475.1 uncultured Eubacteriales bacterium | reverse complement strand
TTTGCGGATTTGACGCGCATGTCGCCAAATCCGATTATAGCCTCCGGGGGCTGCGGCCCCCGAGCCCCCAGGGGTTTTTCGACAGGCTGGGGCGGGCGCCAGTGGCGCCCGCCCTTTGTGCGCGGGTTACGCGCCCGCCGCCCCCCGCCCCGCAACAAAAGATCCCAACCCTGGATAGGGCTGGGACCCACGAAGAAAGAATGGAACAGGCAAATCTTACCAGTAGATTTCCTTGTCCTTGCGGTGTAGGGAGATCAGGGTGTCATGCAGCTGGGGGTCCAGGGCTTTTACCATGGCCCTAAGCTCCCGGGGCCCCATGGCGGTGTTACGGCCCTGGTCATATTGCTGATCGATCAATTCTTTCATTTTAGCCACAACAGTCGCGTGCTTATCTACCACCATTTCCTTAGGCACCCGGTAATAGGCGTTGATCCAATAGGCGATGCCGGCCAGGCCGCTGAAGCGGTCCACGGTAACGGTGGCAGGCCGGTTGAGCAGCCGGGCGGTATCGAAGATATTGTAGATCTCCTCGTCCTTGAGCAGGCCGTCCGCATGGATGCCCGCCCGGGTGGCGTTGAAGTTGTTGCCCACAAAGGGGGTGTTGAAGGGGATGGGGTAGCCGATCTCCTTTTCGAAATATTCGGCGATCTCGGTGATCACCGGGAAGTTGATGCCGTCGCTGGTGCCCCGCAGCTGGGCGTACTCGATGAGCATGGCCTCGATGGGGCAATTGCCGGTGCGCTCCCCGAGGCCCAGCAGGGTACCGTTGACCGCGCTGCAGCCATAGAGCCAGGCGGTAGCTGCATTGGTGACCACCTTGTAAAAATCGTTGTGGCCGTGCCACTCCAGGCATTCGCTGGGCACGCCGGACAGATGGGTCAAGCCGTAGACGATGCCCTGGACGCTCCGGGGAAGGGAGACCCCAGGATAGGTGACGCCAAAGCCCAGGGTGTCGCACAGCCGGATCTTGATGGGAATCCCGCTTTCTTTGGAAAGGGCCACCAGTTCATTGGCGAAAGGTACCACAAAGCCGTAGAAATCCGCCCGCGTCACATCCTCAAAGTGGCAGCGAGGCCGGATGCCCAAGGACAAGGCGTCCTTGATGATCCCCAGGTATTTATCCAGAGCCTGGGACCGGTTCAGGTTCATTTTACGGAAAATGTGATAATCCGAACAGGAAACCAATATGCCGGTCTCCTTCATGCCCATGGCCTTGATGAGGGCAAAGTCCTGTTCCGCCGCCCGGATCCAGGTGGTGACCTCCGGGAACTTGAGCCCTAAGCCCATGCATTGCTCAATGGCAGCCCGGTCCGCGTCCGTGTAGGGAAAGAACTCGCTTTGCCGGATCAGGCCCTTGGGGCCGCCCAGCTTGGACATAAGTTTATAAAGGTCTACGATCTGCTTCACCGTAAAGGGGGAACGGGACTGCTGCCCATCCCGGAAGGTGGTATCCGTGACCCAGATCTCCTCCGGCATACACATGGGCACCACCCGGTTGTTGAAGGCAACCTTAGGAACGGTGGTGTATTCAAACATGGAGCGGAAATAATTCCCTTCCTCCACATCCTGTAAACGGTACTTGTAAATGTTCTCGTCTAATAGATTGGTACGCCGATTGAATGTTACGCCGGGCATGGTGGACCTCCAAATTGTACTCTTGCATTATTGTATACAAGTATACAATCCCTTTTCCCCCTCGTCAACCCTTTTTTTGCTCCCTTCCCCCTAGCCGCCCTGGTGGCCGTTGCGCCCCGGGGGGCGGCGGCGGGGGGGGGGGGGCCCCCCCACCCCCCCCCCGGGGGGGGGGGGCGCCCCCCCCCGGGGGTGGTTTTTGGGGGGGGGGGGGGGGGGGGCCCCCCCGGCCCGCAAAACGCCGCCGCCCCCCCCTCTGAAACGGAGCGTATTTCCCCCGCCCCTTTTCTTAGGCGATGCCCTTTTGCAAGAAAAGCCTGATGTTTCCTGGCTTTACAGATTGTTTTATTTTGCAACGGGCGGTTTTATGGTATAATGTTTCCTATGAGAAAACAACGTAAGGGCGGCTGGGCCGCCATCAAAGAAATATTCATCAATTGGGGACGGCGGATCGCCATTTCCCGGCGGCGGTTTTCCCGGCGGGGCGGCATAGGCGGCTTTGTTTCCCGTACGGGTTCAGGCCTTGCAAGGGGGGAATTGCGTTCTATCGCCACGGTTTGCATCGCGGTGCTGATATTGGGCGGCTGCGTTTGGGGCGGTATCGCCCTGGCCGGCAAGAAGGCGCCGGCGGAAGCGGGCGCCAGCAAGGCCGCCACTGCCGCCCTACGCACCAGCGGCACCGCCTTGGCAGCGGAAAGCGACGTGGTCTCCTTGGAGGAAGATATGGCCCGCATGCAAGCGGGCGCTACCCCCGCCCCCACTGCCACGCCCATACCCACGCCTACCCCGCTATTATTTTCCAAGGGCTATGAAGGCCCAGAGGTAGCGAAGATCCAGGCCCGGTTGATGGAGCTAGGCTATATGGACAACGACGTGCCCACGGAAAAATTCGGCTCCATCACCAAGGAAGCAGTGGAGCTGTTCCAGCGGAGCCACGGTCTGACCATTGACGGATATGTGGGCCAGCAAACCTACGACCTGCTCATGAGCGACCAAGCGAAAAAATACATGGTGAGCATTGGCGTATCCGGTACGGATGTGGAGCAGCTGCAAAGCCGGTTGGTGGAATTAGATTATATGAAAAAGACCACCGGTTATTTTGGCGAAGAGACCGAAGCAGCCATCCGGGATTTCCAGGAGCGTAACCACCTGACCGTGGACGGTAAAGTGGGCGAAGAGACCCGTGAAATGCTCTATAGCGAAGACGCCATTCCCAAATCCCTTTCCTATGGGGAAAAGAGCGACGATGTGCTTAAGTATCAGGAACGGCTGTACAAGCTGGGATATTTGACCACAGAGCCGGACGGCACCTTTGGCAAGGATACGGTGGCGGCCACCAAGCTATTCCAGCAGATCAACGGCTTGATCGTGGACGGACACATCGGTCCCTCCACCCGCAAGCTGCTTATGAGTTCCGATGCCGAGGCCAATGCCTTGACCCTGGGCATGAGCGGCGATACGGTGCAAAAGGTCCAATCCAAGCTCCGGGAGCTGGGGTATTTGGGGGCCAAGGCCACCGGCTATTATGGCTCGGATACCGAAGAAGCTGTCAAAGCCTTCCAAAAGCGTAACGACCTGAGCGTAGATGGAAAAGCGGGCCGCTATACCATCCAAGCCCTGTTCTCCGGCGATGCCAAAGCTGCGGCTTCGGATTATGTGCCGGTGGAAGGCTCCACTTCCTCCTCGGATAGCGACGACTCCAGCTCTTCCTCCAGTTCCTCCTCCGGCTCTACCTCCGGCAGCGGCAGCCTCAACGCCTTTATCTCCGCCGCCAAGAGCAAGCTGGGTTCCCGCTATGTGCGGGGCGGCAAGGGCCCGGATACCTTCGACTGCTCCGGCTTCGTCTACTGGTGCCTACGCCAGGCAGGGGTCAGCCAGAAGTATTTGACCAGCAGCGGCTGGCGTAGCGTTTCCAACTACCAGAAGGTACGCTCCCTCACCGACCTGAAGATGGGCGATGTGATCGTGTTCGACGGCCATGTGGCCATTGCCATGGGTGACGGCACCATGATCGACGCTTCCAGCAGCGAGGGCAAGGTGGTTCACCGCTCCTGTCTGGGAGATTGGAGCTACGATAACTTCATCTGCGCTTGGCGTATCTTCTAATCCCACTAAATATCCAGGAAGCGGCCCTTCGGCCGCTTCCTTTGGCTGTCGAAAAAGTGGCTTGCGCCACTTTTTCGAGGTGTTCATAGCTCCCTTGCGCCTACGGCGCGGCCAGGGAGCTATGCAGGGAAACCCTTGCTACGCAAGGCTTTTTGCGGATTTGCCGTACACCCCCCAGGGGGCCTTCTCTTGTCCCTTCGGGACAATTCACCTTGCGCCGCCAAATCCGATTAAAGCCTCCGGTGGGCGGAGCCGAGCGCCGCCAGTAGCGAGAGGAGCGAGGCGGAAGCCCAGTGAGCAAGGGAGCGCCAGGAAGACCCCACGGGCCGACGCAGCGCGGCCTTTGCGAACTGCATTGCGGCCCCCGAACCCCCAGGGGGTTTTCGACAGGCTGGGGAAGCGGCCCTTCGGCCGTTTCCTTTTTCCTAAGACTTATCATTTCCATGGGGAGGATACGGATTATGCTATTGGCCATCCACGGGTTTACCATCCTGCTGTTCCTGGGGCTAGGCTGGCTATTCCGCCGGGAAAAGGGCGCCTTCCTGATCTCCGGCTACAACACCGCCCCCAAGGCGGAAAAGGAGAAATACGACCTGAAAAAGCTCTACCGCCACATGTCCCGGCTCATGTTCCTATTGGCCGGCTGCTGGGTGATCCTGGCCCTGGGGAATGCCTTGGGACAGGATTGGCTGTTCTTCCTGGGGCTGGGGTTGTTCTTCCTGGCGAGCCTTTTTTACCTGATCTATATGAACACCAACAACCGGGTCCGCCGCTGAGCCCGCGCCCTAGGCAAGGCCCCCTGCTCCCGGGAGGGCTGCAATTCCCCCCAACGCCGGTCCAAGCCGCCGCCCCAGCCGCCGGAGAAATGCAATGCCCCGGCAAGAAGCCGGGGCAAGGCGATGGACATGCCCGCTACTTAATATAATATGTTGCCGTCAATGCTGGCAAGGTCGGGACAACCGGTCATGATCATAGCCTGGTAGAGCTGCTGGGTATAGGTTTGCAGCACCGTGGCCACGCCCTGGCTGCCGCCGCCGTAGGCGCCCCAGCACAGGGGGCGGCCCACCAGCACGCCGTTGGCGCCCAAGGCCATGAGCTTAAGGGCGTCCACGCCGCTGCGCACGCAGCCGTCCGCCAGGATGGGGATCTGGCCGTCCAGGGCATAGGCGATCTCGGGCAGCACGTCCGCGGCGCCGGGGCAGCCGTCCAGCACCCGGCCCCCGTGGTTGGATACCACGATGCAGTCCGCGCCGGCTTCGCAGCACATTTTGGCCTCGTCCACTGTCATGATCCCTTTGACGATAAAGGGGAGCTGGGTCTGGGCCCGGATGGTTTTGAGCTGGGCCAAGGTCTTGGGGCCCACGGGCTGGCCCTGGAGCCGCATGGTGACCAGGCCCGCCCCATCCAGGTCCACGCCCAAGGCGACGGCGCCGGCCTCCTCGGCGGCACGGAACCGGAGTACGATCTCGGAAAGCTCGTCCCGGGGCTTGATGATGGCCACCACGCCATTTTGGGAAGCCCGGGCGGCGGCCAAGCCGGCTTCAAACAGGGCCAGGTTAGCGGCGTCGCCGATCCAGCCCAGGCTGCCGGCGGCCTCCGCCCCCTGGACGATGGCCATGACGAAATCCGCCTCGGTAAGGCCCTGGCCGCAGTTGTATTCCGCGCCGGTCATGGGGGCGGCCAGAATGGGGGTGCGATAGGTTTTCCCAAAGAGGGTAAATTCCGTGGAGGGGTCGCTGGCGCCATGGATCACCCGCATCAGGATACGGGTATCCCGCAGGGCCTCATAGTTGGCTTGGAAGGAGCTGCCGGTGATGGCGCCGCCCATGCCGGGGACTTGGCCGGCGCAGGCCCGGCCGTCGCAGACGGGACAGAGCTTGCAGAAATTCTTCATGGGGCCCCGGGCTGCTTCCCGGATCTCGCGCATATTCATGGAAAAAACGCCTCCTTGGTGAAAAATCCGGCCCGCCCGTGGAAGGCGCGGCTCTCGTTACCAGTATTCTATCATGGGCGGACGGGTTTTCCCAATAGCATTTTTTCAAAGGGAGGGCGCATGGGGTTCACTGGGCCCGGCTGCCATGGTATACTATAGCCATGAATGCGATCAAAGGGCAAAAAATAATCGGCTGCTTATGGGCGGCCATCCTGGCCGGCGCCTTTGGCATGTGGGCCATGCAGGCTAGCTATTGCGGGCTGGCCATGTTGGCGGCAGGGGTATCCTGCTGTCTGTTTTTGTTGTGCGCGCTGGGTTGGTCGTCCGCCTTGGACGGGGGGCTGAAAGAATGGCCCAGCCCGGATGCAGCCTTGGGTAAGCGGAGCCTGCGGTGGAGCCGCCGGCATCCCTGGGTAGCCATTGCCCTGGGGGTGCTGGGCCTGCGGCTGGCCCTGTATGTGCTGGCCTATTGGGTGGATCTGGGGGTAAACGGCTATAGCGGCGGCTTGTGGGACGGCCTGGCCCGGCTGTGGCTGCGCACGGATTCCCCCAGCTATTTGGGCATTGCGGAAAATTGGTATGTGACCACAGGGGACGCCCGGTTCCATATCGTGTTCTTCCCCCTGTATCCCCTGTGCATCCGGGTGGTCAACTGGCTGCTGGGGAATACCTTTGCAGCGGCCATGACGGTATCCAACCTGTTTGCCGTAGGCAGCGGCATCCTGCTCTATGAGCTGGCCGCCTTGGACCTGCCCCGGCGGGACGCCCTATATACCACGGCCCTGGCCATGGTATTCCCCGGGGCCATGTTCCTGGGCGCCCCCATGACGGAAAGCCTGTTCCTGTTCCTGTGCCTTGGCTGCGTGCTGCTGGGCCGGAAGGGCCGGTTCCTGTTGGCCGCCTTGGCGGCGGCCCTGGCCGGGTTCACCCGGTCGGTGGGGGTGTTGCTGGCGGTATATCTGGGGGTGGAAATGCTGGTTTCCTTGGTGCGCCGGCCGGAAAAGCGGCTGGCACGGGTCTTTGGCTATTTGGGCTGCCTGTTGGCGGCCTGCCTGGGCACCCTGGCGTATCTGGGGGTAAACGCCGCCGTGACCGGGGACCCTTTCACCTTCCTCATCTACCAGAAGGAGCATTGGAGCCAAAGCCTATCCCTGTTCTTCAACACCGCCGCCTATCAGACGGAATACCTGCTCAATAGCCTGGCCGCCGGGGAAACCCGCATGGCCTGGGGCCTGTATATCCCCAACCTGGTGTGCGGCTTTGGGGCCCTGGGGATCATGGTCCCCGGCATCAAGAAGCTGCGGCCTGGGGACGGGGCCTTTTTCCTGGCCTATTACGGGGTGGCCATGGGCTGTACCTGGCTGCTGAGCGCCCCCCGGTATCTGGCGGTATGCTATCCCCTGGCCCTGGGGCTGGGGGCCCTGGCCCAAGGAAAGCCCGCCTGGCTGCGGTGGAGCCTGCTGGGCTGCATGTTCCTGCTGCAGGTTGGGTATACCTGCCTGTATATCCTGGGCTTTCCCGTGTATTGACCCGCCTTGACGAAAGCCCGTTTCCCGTGATAAGATGATTTGGAAGAGCGTTTGCGATGCATATGGAACAGGATCGCAGGCGCTCTTTCTTCGTGAAGGAAACGGGAAAGGAGCGGTATTATGCTGGGACGGTTCATCAACAAGCGGGTGCTTACGGATGTGGCCCTGGAGGTATTGGGCAGCTTTTTGGCGGCGGTTTCCATCTACAACTTCGCATTGAACGGGAAGTTCCTCATGTCGGGATTTTCCGGCATCGCCCTGATCATCTACCGGCTCACAGGCCTGCCCATCGGCATGACCTCCCTGGCGCTGAACGTGCCGGTGGCCCTGCTTTGCTATAAGCTATTGGGCCGGGATTTCTTTTTCCGCTCCCTGCGGTGTATGCTGATCTTTTCCCTGATGACGGACTATGTGGCTCCCCTGCTGCCCCTGTATGCCGGGGACCGGCTCATCAGCGGCATTTATACCGGGGTGGTGGGGGGTATCGGCTATGCCCTCATCTATATGCGCAATTCCTCCACCGGGGGCTCGGATTTCATCACTATGGCCATCCGCAGCAAAGCCCCCCACCTTTCCATCGGCAAGATCGCCTTTTTCATCGAGGTGGTGATCATCCTGGCGGGCGGAGTCATCTTCCGGGACGCGGACGGCATCCTTTACGGGCTCATCATCAACTACCTGACCACCCAGGTGATCGATAAGCTCATGTATGGGGTAGACGCAGGCAAGCTGACCCTCATCGTGACGGAACGGGGCAAGGACGTGGTCTCCGCCATTGACCAATGCAGCGGCCGGGGCGCCACCCTGCTGTCCGCCAAGGGAGGCTATAACGGCCAAGACAAGCAGGTGGTGCTCTGCGCCTGCAACAACAAACAGATGCACCAGATCCGCCAGGCCGCCCGCCAAGTGGACCCCCAGGGCTTTATCATCATTTTGGAATCCAACGAGGTATTGGGAGAGGGCTTTAAGGAGCTACAAGGGAAATAATTATTGACAAACGATAATTTTCATGCTAAACTACCTCCATAATTATTGTGTAACGATAATTGGAGGTGGTTTTTTTGCGTTCCGCCCTTTCCCGTATTCCCCGCTGGGCCTGGTGGCTGCTGCTGGGGGTCGCCTGCGCCGCCGGGGCCATGGCCACCCGGCGCATGGGCCAGGGGGCCATGCTGCTCTATGTCCTGGCCCTGCCCTTGGAGCTTGCGGGCCGGGGGCTTCGGGCCCTTTCCCTTTTGGGGGGATTTTGGAATATTCTAGCCTGGGGCCTCTACGGCCTGCTGTGCCTGTTGCCCGCCCTGCTGGGGCTATTGGCCCATGGCCGGGGCAAGGGCCAAGGCCACTGGTGGATGGGCATCCCCCTGAGCCTATGTTTGTTCTATTTCCTGTACCGGTTCATCAACCCGGCCCTGCTGGCCGGCTTGACGGGGGACGGCCTGCTCTCCCTGGATGCCAGCCAGGCCAAGCTCCTTTCCAGCCTGGTCTGCTGGAGCGCCGGGGCCGCCTGGTTTGGCCTGTGGCTGCTCAAGCGTACGGAACGGCTCCAGGTATTGGCCGGGCTATCCCTGGTGTTGGGGCTGGCGGGGATATTCCTCATGGTGGAATTGTGCTATGTGCGGGTGTATGAGCTGGCGGGCTGCCTGGTCTCCACGGGCATCCAGGTCTCGGGGGACGGCGGGGGCCTGGGCCTGCTGTTTTCCGGCCTGTCCCCGGTGCGGCTGGACGTATCCCAGGCCCTGCGGATCGTCCTGAACGCCATCCCCACCCTGTGCCTGCTGGCCCTGCTCTCCCCGGCCCGCCGCCTGCTTCGCGCCCTGGGCCAGGACCCCTATGACGCGGCGGTGGCCCCCCTGTGCGCCAGCCTGGCCGCAGGCGCCCGGCGGGCGGTATATGCCTGCCTGTTCGTCACCTTTGCCAGCAACCTGTTCCAACTTTTCCTGTTAGGCCAGGGAGACGTCCAGATCCGCCTGGTGATCCCCATCATGGAGCTGTTCCTGGCCCTGGGGCTGATCCTGCTGGCGGATTGGGCCAAGGACGGCCGGGCCTTGAAGCTGGATAACGATTCCATCGTTTAAGGAGGGCCGTCATGGGCATCCATGTTCACCTGGACGGGCTCTTAAAGGCCCGGGGCGTCACCGCCAAGGAGCTTTGCAAGCAGGTAGGCATCACCGAGGCCAACCTGTCCATCCTGCGGACCGGCCGGTGCAAGGGCATTCGCTTTGCCACCCTGAACCGGATCTGCCACTATCTCCAATGCGACGTGGGGGATATTCTGACCTGCGACGGCCTGTTGGAGGAAAAGGAGGAAGAAGACGATGTTTCGTAAATACGGAAAACCCATCCTAGCCATCCTAGCCCTTTGCCTGCTGTGCGCCGGCTGCCAGCTGGCCAAGCCGGAGCTGGGAGAAACCCAGGCCGCCCCGGTGGGGATCTGGCTGGAAGCCCATGCCCAGCCCCCGGCCCAGGACTATGTCCCCACCGTGGATTACGACGCCCCCGGCGCCTTGGGGCTGGTGATGCTCACCGAGCGCGTGGATGAGGACGGCAACCCTTACAAGACCTATGGCGCCACCCTCACCCACCAGTTCCTGGACGTGCACTATGGCAGCCATACCAACCTGATCGACGACCAGGTCACCCAGGATACCAGCAGCTTTTCCGGCACCCTATACCTGGACGACAGCGGGGACGCCCCGGAGGATTTTTACCTGTGGTATGTTTACGGGGACGAGGCCGGCGGTTACTATGCCAAGGGGGACCCGGAGCATATCCACATCTCCCACATGCAGCTTTCCAACCTGCTCGGGGGCACCCTAGCCAAGACCTTTTCCTACGAAACCACCACCAAGGACCTGGACGGGGCCCAAGTGGCCGCCGGGCACAGCTATTCCATCGTCTTTGCCGCCATCGGCAACCTGGAAAAAGTGGAGGTACTAGCCTTTGATCAGGATTTTCAACTGCTTGCCCGCAAAGCCCTAACGGTACAGGACGGGGACGCTTATCCCCTGCCCCAGGGCACGGCCCTGGCCCTGGTGTTGGAGACCTACCAGGGCGCGGAAGGGGAACGCCAGGTATCCACCGCCTATACCCCCAGCGACGCATTGGATTACGACGGGCAGCAGGCCCTATACCACTGTTGCAAGTATATGGGGCCGGCGGGCATCGTGGAGCCCCGGGGCCTGAAGCTGATCTTCCCCTAAGGGCCCGCGTTTGTAAAAAAAACGAGGCTTTTTGCAAAAGCCCCTTCCATCTTTTCCTTGATGGGTTATACTATATGGGAACAATATGGGAGGTATCAATCGTGAAACATGTGTTAGCCTTGCTTCTGGCCTGCCTGTTTGCCCTGTCCCTGGTTGGCTGCGGCACAGAGGCCGCCAATCCCCTGGTAACGGTGGACGGCCCGGAGGATTTCAAAAAGACCGGCGTATCCATAGAGGCTCCCCTTGGGTCGGAGAATGCGGTCTATACCATTGTGGACGGCAAAGTGGCCCAGGTGGAATATACCTTGAGCGGCCTTTCCTTCGTATACCGGGGCAGCACCAAAGTGGACGCGGAAGAACTGCACGGTATTTACGAAACCTTTGACCCGGAGGAGACTACCTTTTCCGCGGAAAGCGACCGCTGGAGCGTGACCATGACCATCCGCACCGTGGAGGGCGGCGAAAAGGGCGCCCTGGTGCTCTGGTCCCACGGCTCCGCCAACTATACCCTGTGGACCCCGGACTCGGTTTCTGTGGATGCTTTGGCCATGCTGGCCGTGGACCTGGGTTCCGCTACCTATCAATGAGCTTGCCGCTTTTGCGGCCAGCGCAGCCGGGTATCCCCCGGCTGCTTTTTTTGCCGGCGCAATGCTAAAAATCCCAGCGGCCCCGGGGGGGCGGCGGCGTTTGGCGTCCGGGC
>UQRU01000063.1 GCA_900543475.1 uncultured Eubacteriales bacterium | reverse complement strand
AGCCGCGACGGAATGAGCGAAGCCCCGGTAAAGGAACTTTACCGGGGCCGAGCGGATGGAGTCCGCGGCGACGAGGGCCCGGGCGGCTTCCTCCGCCCCGCCGCAGGCTACCGCCGCAGGGCGGCTTCGTCCGCTTGTGCGCGAATATCGCCGTGCGCGTAGCACCGCGTAGGACCGTGTAGGACCTAGGAAATGGCTTTAAGGACCATGTACAAGCGGGAGGTAGAGGTAGAGCCGTAGGTATCGCCGCAGGTAATAAGGACCATCAGCCGGTCGCTGCCGGTGCCGCTGGAATCCAGGACCATGCCTTTGTAGTTGCTGTTGCGGGCATTGGCGTACTGGGTGGAGATCCAGCTGGAGGGGCTGCCGGTATTGGTGGCGGTATTCACCAGCACGTTATAGCTGCCGGAAGCAGGGGTCTCGTAGAAGCACAGGAGCTTCCATTTGGAATAGCCCTGGTAATTCATGTTGAACACGTCGGTTTTGGCGCCGGAGCAGCTGCGGCCGCAGCTTTCGCAGGTCTTGCGGCCCAGGAAAGCGTTTTGCACATGGTGCAGGTCGTGGAACATGCCCTTGGAGGAGCCGGCGCTTTTGCGCATGTTGTGGCCCATCAACACCGTGACCTGGCTGCTGTAGTTGGTCATGGAGAAGATGTTGTAGTAGGATTTGTTGTATTTGTAGTCGTTGCCGGAAATGGCGTTGCAGTAGATGGTATGGTTGATCTTGGTACCGGATACCTTGATGCTGCCCCATTTATCCCCGCTGGGCTGGGACAGGTTGGCAGCCGGCGCGGTCTGGCCGGGCAGCGTAAAGTCCTGCTTGCGGACAAAGCCCTCGGCCCCTTCATACTGGGCGTAGTACCAATCGCCGCTCTCCCCCAGCAGGGTAAAGGTTTCGCCCCGGACCCCGGAGAACTTCTTGGTCACCTCTGCGTCCTTGGAGGCGGAAGCCCGCATCCAGATGGCGCTGTCCGTGGCGGCGCCGGACTTGGCGGCGCTGAACTTGGAATATTGGGGGGTGGTGGTGGAGGCAGTGCTGGCGGAGGCGGTTTGCAGGTCGAAGTCCTTTTTGCGGACAAAGCCCTCGCTGCCTTCATAGCGGGCGTAATACCAATCGCCGGTTTCCCCCAGCAGT
Organism: uncultured Eubacteriales bacterium; assembly: GCA_900543475.1. GTDB lineage: Bacteria > Bacillota > Clostridia > Christensenellales > CAG-138 > Pelethousia > Pelethousia gallinarum. The sequence goes on along the minus strand of UQRU01000063.1, from coordinate 10,000 downwards.
TCAAAGGTTTTGCCTTCCACCCGGGAGAAGGTTTTTACCACGTTATCCGCCTGGGTGGCGCTGTCGGGATTGACCCGCATAATGATGGTGCTGTCGTTGCTGACGGCGGTTTTTGCCTGGGAATACCTGGAATACTCCGCCGCCAGGGCAGGCGCGCCCATGCTCAGCAGCAGGATGCATACCAGGACCAACGCCGCTACGCGCATTCCTTTTTTCATAGATTCGGAAATTCCTTTCGCATAAGATTTGATGGCGGAACAATTATAACACATCTCCCTGTTGGGCAAAAGGGAAACCTGCAAAGAAATCCCATTCCATCAAAAAAAAGACCAGAGCCGGCCCAGGAAACGCCCCATGGGCGGCTGATTCATAAGGCCCGGCAGGAAAAAGCGCAAAAACAAAAGCCAACAAGCCGCCCGGCGCAAGCGCCGATTTATGGGCGAAAAAAGGCAAAGGAGGATCCGGAAGGGGATCCTCCTTTCAGCCTGTCGAAAAACCCCCGGGGGTTCGGGGGCCGCAGCCCCCAGAGGCTATAATCGGATTTGGCGACATGCGCGTCAAATCCGCAAAAAGCCTTGCGTAGCAAGGGTTTCCCTGCATAGCTCCCTGGCCGCGCCGTAGGCGCAAGGGAACTATGAAAACCTCGAAAAAGTGGCGCAAGCCACTTTTTCGACAGCCAGAAAGGAGGACCCGAAAGGGGGTCCTCCTTTGGCTACAAAGCCTTAGCGAAGGGGGCAGGGCTTAGGCTTCCTGGGCCAAGAAGTCATTGATCTGCTGGGTGAGGGCGTCGGGGTCGATGCCGTGGACGGCGCAAGCCTGCTCCAGGGTCTCCCCATGGGCCATGATGCAGCCCAGGCAATGCATACCGCTGGCCATGAGGATATCGGCGATGCCTTCGTTTATCCGCAGGATCTCAACAATGTTCATGGATTTATCGATGGTCATGATCAAAACGTCTCCTTTGTGTGATGTATGATGGTCCAGGGCGCGGCCCTGGGGGGTGGCTCAGCTTTTGGCGTTGAATTTGCAGCCGCACTTGGCGCAGGTGACCCGTAGGTTCCCTTTGCCTTTGGGCACCCGCAGCTTTTGCCGGCACTGGGGACAGATTAAGTATTTATATTTTTTGCGTTCCGCATTCAGGTTCACCACATTTCGGCTACCGTAGCGCAGCTTATGCCAAAATGCCTTTATCTTGCTTTCCATGCGGAAATAGGCGGCCAATTCCCGTTGCCGGGCTGGAAAGTTCCGGGACAGCATACGGAACACCCCATAAACATAACACGCCAGGGCCAGGATGCGCAAGACGGAATATACATACGGCACCCCTGCCAAAGCCCAGCCTAATATGCTGCAGCCAATACCCGCCCAAAACAGGGCGAGGGTCATTTTATCCGGGCCATAGCGGCCTTGAAAAAAACCATTTAGAAATCCCATTCTTACCTCGTCAATCTACCCGGATCAGCATCATGCCCTGATAGGGTTCAAGCTGTACACAAAGCCCGCCGTTTTCGGCTACAAACTCCTGGCCGGTCACCGCATCCCGGTAACGGCCTTGGATCCACAACCGGTGGCAATCGGGGCCTTCCTGGAACCGGTCCATACCCAACACCGCATAATAGGCTTGGTCAGCCCGGTTGACCAGGACAAGGGCGCCGCTTTGGCCTTCGCACCGCAACAGGGCGAATACGTCCGGCGAAAGCGCCGCCATGCCGCACCCTCCCCGGAACAAGGCGGCTGAGCCCTTGCGGGCAGCGGCCACGTCCCGATAGAAGGCCAGCTGTTCTTCATCCGCCTGCCCCCAAGGATAGGTTCCCCGGCTAAAGGGGTCCGCCATACCGGTCATACCGGCTTCGTCCCCGTAATAGATACAGGGTACCCCTGGCATGCCAAATTGCAGCAGCACCGCCAAGCGAAGTTTGGCTTTTCCCAGGGCCAGGGCCTTGGGCTCCGGCGCCCACACCGCCTGTTCCTCCCGGGACAGATCGTCCCGTCCTGGCGCCCCGCTCAATACGGTAAGGGCCCGGATGGTATCATGGCTCCCCAAAATGTTCAACTGGGCTTCTAAGAAGGGCCGGGGATAATTTTCCATCAGCCCCAGCAACAGCTGCTGCAATGCGTCCGCCGTAATGCGGCCCAATAGGAAATCCAGCACCGCGTTTTTAAAGGGATACCCCATGGCGCTATCCAATTCCTTGCCATCCACATATTGCCGCCGCTGGCCAAAGCCTTCCTTATTGGAGGCGTCGTCCCATACCTCTCCCAGCAGCACCCCTTGGGGGTCCAAGGCTTTAAGCTGCTGCCGCAAAAAGGCGATAAAGGGGTCGGGCAATTCATCCGCCACATCCAGCCGCCAGCTGGTGATCCCCAGCTGGGCGTATTGGGCCAGCACCTTCCCCACAAAGGCCATATAGCTGGGTTCCATCTCCTGCACCTCGGGCAGGGAACGGAAGCCCCACCAGCAGTGGTAAGCGTCCGGATAATGGGTAAAGGTATACCAGGCCCGATAAGGGGAATTGGGGTCCGAGCAGGCCCCGCCACCAAAGGTGCCTTTGGCGTCAAAATATACGCTGTCATCCCCCGTGTGGGAAAAGACCCCGTCCAGCATCAGCCGGATGCCATAGGTCTTTGCCGCCCGGGCCAGCTCCGCAAGATCCGCCTCCGTGCCCAGCATGGGGTCCACCCGCTGATAGTCCGCCGTGTTGTAGCGATGATTGGAGGGGGATAGGAAAACCGGGTTTAAATAAATGCAGCTGACCCCCAGGGAAGCAAGATAGGGCAGCTTTTCCCGGATGCCGTTCAAGTTGCCGCCGAAAAAATCGCAGGGGTCATAATGGGCCATGCCTTCCGGCGGCCGATACATGGGCTGCTCCTCCCAGCTATCGTGGAGGATCACTCGGTGGCCCAGCTTTTCATGGGCCTCCACCCCCTGCACCTGGCCGCTCCGGTAAAACCGGTCCGGAAAGATCTGATAGGCGATCCCCTCCCGGAACCAAGCTGGAGTGGTATAGGCGGGATCGTATACGGTGATCTGCCAGGAGCCTGGCGGGCTATCATAAAAACGGCCCGTCCCGCCATTGCCTTGCTCTACCCCATAGTAACGGCGGCGGCCATCCTGTTCCAGGATGAAATAATACCAGATCAGCCCGGTATCCTCCGCTACAAATTGAAAGGCAATGCTGCCTCCAGCATCTTCCCCTTCCAATAGCCGTTCCCCTCCGTTGACCCACAGCCGCAGATATAGCTTGCCTTCCCCCTGCTTATCCGCAAGGATATGCACAGCTTCCCCTGCCTTGACCGCGCCAAAGGGGGTTCGATACCGCATCCGTCTTGAATCATGATAAACATAGCTTGCTTCCATATTTCATATTTTAGCATAAAACCTCCCCCCTACAACCGATTTTTCAACATTGTCACAATCTTATCCTGCATTTGCCTGGTTTTTTTCAAGCGGATCGTGTTTCCAGAACGCCTATGCACCCTAGGCCGGCGCAACCTCCAGTGGCCCGGGGGGGGGGGGGGGGGGGGGGGGGGGGGGGGGGGCCCCCCCCCCCCCCCCCCCCCCCCCCCCGCGCCGGGGGGGGGGGGGGGGGGGGGGGGGCGCCGGGGGCCCCCCCCCGCCGGCCCCGCAAAACCTATGCCCCCTGGCCGGGGGCCTGGGGCATTCTGGGCGCGGAGCGCCCTGCCGCCGCCCCCCGGAAGGCTGGGGGCATGCCGCCGCAAAAAAGGGCGAAGGGCCGGCAAATTTGCCGGATCAGGGGGGAGCCACGGCCCAGGGCCGCCTGGAATAGAGCGGGCTTTCTTCTTATTTATAATTTACGCTTGAAAAAAAGCCGATTTTATGGTATTCTAACATAGGTGGCATTTCGGAAAGCCATCAGCACAATGGCAGGTTAAAGGCCTGGCAAAAAAGGGGAACGGGCATTATGCAGATCACCAGGCTGCGTCTGAACCAATACCGCAACTATACAGCCCTGGACCTTGCGCCCCATAGGGGAATCAACGTGCTGGTGGGAGACAATGCCCAGGGGAAGACCAACGCCATAGAAGCGGTTTTTTTATGCGCTTTTGGCCGGTCCCACCGAACCAGCCGGGATGGGGAATTGATCCGGGCAGGGCAGCCGGGGGGATACGTGGGGGTGGATCTGCGATCCGACCAAGGGGTCGCCCGGCAGATCGGGGTCAAGCTCCGGGCCGGGGAGCGCAAGCGCCTGCTTATCGACGGGCAGCCGGCCGGCCGGCTGGGGGAGCTGATGGGGGTACTGAACGTGGTGATGTTCGCCCCAGAGGATCTGGCCCTGGTAAAAGGGGGGCCGGTGGAACGGCGCCGGTTTATGGATATGGAGCTGAGCCAGTGCAGGCCGGCCTATTTCTACGGCCTGCAACAGTATAATAGCGCCCTGCGCCAGCGCAACGCCCTGTTGAAGGGGCCGCCTGGTACGGTCCAGCCGGAGATGCTGGAGATCTGGGACGTACAGCTTAGCGCCTTGGGGGCGCAGATCATGGAGGCCCGGCAGGCTTTTGTGGAACGGCTGTACGCCATTGCCCAGGGGCTTCATAGCCGGCTGAGCGGGGGCAAGGAAACATTGGGACTGGCATACGCCCCCAATGTGGCCTATGGGCCGGGGCAGGATGTGGAAGGGCTGTTGCTTCAGGCGCTGACCCAAAGCGCCCGGGAGGACATCCGCCGGGGGTTCACCACCGTGGGGCCCCATCGGGACGATCTGGCGGTATACATTGGGGATGTGGACGTGCGGGCCTTTGGTTCCCAGGGGCAGCAGCGCACGGCAGCCCTGTCCATCAAGCTGTCGGAGCTGGCCCTTTTGCAGGAGGAGACCGGCGAGACCCCGGTGCTGCTCCTGGACGACGTATTAAGCGAGCTGGACCCTTCCAGGCAGCGGTTTTTGCTGGAGAGCGTAGCAGGCTGCCAGTGTTTCCTTACCTGTACGGCCCTGGAGGGGCTCCGGGGCGCGGGGCTGGAGATCGGGGCGGTGTTCCGCTGCCGGGACGGCGCCCTGGAGGAAGAAGGATTTTTGCAATAGGAACCGCTTGTCAGGAGCGGAAACGGAAAGGATAGGCCATGAACAACCACGAGGAATATAATGCTTCGGAGATCCAGGTATTAGAAGGGCTGGAGGCGGTGAAGCGCCGGCCTGGTATGTATATCGGCTCCACGGACGCCCGGGGCCTGCACCATCTGGTATGGGAGCTGGTGGATAACGCCATCGACGAGGCCCTGGCCGGGTATTGCACCCATGTGGAGGTGGATATCGGGGCGGATAATTCCATTTCCGTCCGGGACAACGGCCGGGGCATCCCGGTGGGCTACCATGAGAAAATGGGCAAAAGCGCCCTGGAGGTCACGCTGACGGTGCTCCACGCCGGCGGCAAATTCGGCGGCAGCGGGTATAAGGTATCCGGCGGCCTCCATGGGGTGGGGCTGTCGGTGGTAAACGCCCTGTCCACATGGCTGGTGGCGGAGGTGCGCCGGGACGGCCAGGTCTACCGCCAGGAATACGACCATGGGGACCCGGTCACCGGGGTAGAGGTGGTGGCCACCTGCGAGGAAGGCGATAGCGGCACCACCATCACCTATCTGGCGGACGGGGAAATTTTCGACCAGGTGGAGTATAGCTTCGATACCCTCGCCGGCCGGATGCGGGAGCTGGCCTTTTTGAACAAGGGGCTCAAGATCACCGTCACGGACCATCGGGAGGAGCCGGCCCGGCAGAAGAGCTTCTGCTACGAGGGGGGCATCGTATCCTTTGTGCAGCATCTCAATAAAAACAAAGACGTGCTCCACCCTGCCCCCATTTATTTTTCCGCGGAGAAGGACGACCCGGAAAAGAACGAGACCGCCTCGGTGGAGGTGGCCATGCAGTATTCCAGCGACTATAACGAAAGCGTCTTTACCTTTGCCAACAACATCAACACCATGGAGGGGGGCAGCCATTTACAGGGGTTCCGAGCGGCCCTGACCCGGGTGGTGAACGACTACGCCAGAAAGGCCAAGCTCCTAAAGGACAGCGACGCCAACCTGTCCGGGGACGACATCCGGGAGGGGCTGACGGCCATCATCAGCGTGAAGCTCACGGAGCCCCAGTTTGAGGGCCAGACCAAGACCAAGCTGGGCAACGCCTATATCCGGGCCCTGGTGGACGGGGCGGTGAGCGACGGACTGGGGGCGTATTTGGAGGAGCATCCCGCCGAAGCCCGGCAGATCATCGATAAATGCCTCATGGCCAACCGGGCCCGGGAAGCGGCCCGCAAGGCCCGGGAGCTGGCCCGGCGGAAAACCGCCCTGGATTCCACCAGCCTGCCCGGGAAGCTGGCGGACTGCACGGAAAAGGACCCCAGCCTGTGCGAGATCTTCCTGGTGGAGGGGGACAGCGCCGGGGGCAGCGCCAAGCAGGGCCGCAACCCGGCCTTCCAGGCCATCCTGCCCCTAAGGGGCAAGATCCTCAACGTGGAAAAGACCCGGCTGGACAAGATCCTTTCCAACAACGAGATCAAGGCCATGATCACCGCCTTTGGGGCGGGCATCGACCAGGATTTCGATGCCAGCAAGCTGCGGTATCACAAGATCGTCTGCATGACGGACGCGGACGTGGACGGGAGCCATATCCGCATCCTGATGCTCACCTTCTTCTACCGGCACATGCGGCCGCTGATCGAGCAGGGCTATGTGTATATCGCCCAGCCCCCCCTGTATAAGATCAGCCGGGGCAAAAACGTATGGTACGCCTACAGCGACGAGGAGCGGGACGCCATCCTCCAGGACATCGGCCGGGAGCCCAAGCCTGCCATCCAGCGGTATAAGGGCCTGGGCGAAATGAACCCGGACCAGCTGTGGGAAACCACCATGGACCCGGAAAACCGGGTGATGCTCCAGGTGCATCTGGAGGACGCCATCCGGGCGGACGAGATCTTTACCATCCTCATGGGGGATAAGGTGGAGCCCCGGCGGGAGTTCATCGAGCAGAACAGCCAGCTGGTCACCGACCTGGACGTGTAAGCGAGGAGCGCCCCCGATGCAGCGTACCGTCATCCTCATCCTGGCGTTCCTGCTGGTTTGGAGCGCCGGCCTGCCCGCCCTGGCAGCCCCCGCCTCCCCCCAACCGGCGGCCTCCCCCCAGCCGGAAGCCGCCTCCCAGGCCAGCCCCCAGGGGGAAGCAGGCATCCTGCTTTTGCTCATCGCCGTCCTGCTGGTCTCCCGCCTGGTAAAGGGCGGGGGCTGCGGCGGCGGCTGAGGGGTTTAGGCCCTTTGCCGGTGGGCCGGGTCCGGCCCAGGAACTCATAAGCGATCACCATTTTGTAACCATAGATAAGGGAGAACGTCATGCAGGACAACCAAGTCAATCCCCGGATCAAGCCGTTGGACATCGAGGAGGAAATGAAAAAATCCTTCATCGCCTATGCCATGGCGGTGATCATCAACCGGGCCTTGCCGGATGTGCGGGACGGGTTGAAGCCCGTACACCGGCGCATCCTCTACTCCATGGACGAGCAGGGCTTCACAGCGGACAAGCCTTTCCACAAATCCGCCCGTATCGTGGGGGACGTGCTGGGCAAATACCATCCCCACGGGGATAACTCCGTATACGACGCCATGGTGCGCCTGGCCCAGGATTTCAACACCCGCTATATGCTGGTGGAGGGCCAGGGCAACTTCGGCTCCATCGACGGGGACAGCGCCGCCGCCATGCGGTATACCGAGGCCCGGCTTTCCAAGCTCAGCGCCGAGATGATGGCGGATATCGGCAAAAATACCGTGGACTTCATGCCCAACTTCGATGAGACCCTCATGCAGCCCACCGTTTTACCCTGCCGCTACCCCAACCTTTTGGTCAACGGCAGCGGCGGCATCGCCGTGGGCATGGCCACCAACATCCCCCCCCATAACCTGGGGGAGGTGATCGACGCCTATGTGGCCATGATCGATAACCCGGATATCTCCATCGAAGAGCTCATGGCCTATATCCCCGGCCCGGACTTCCCCACCGGCGGCCTGATCATGGGCGCCGGCGGCATCCGCCAGGCCTACCGCACCGGCCGGGGCAAGGTGGTGGTCCGGGCCCGGGCCGAGGTGGAACCCATGGCCGGGGGCAAAAGCCGCATCGTCATCACCGAGATCCCCTACCAGGTGAACAAAGCCCGCCTGGTGGAGAAGATCGCCGACCTGATCCACGAAAAGCGCGTCGACGGCATCCAGGACCTGCGGGACGAAAGCGACCGCCGGGGCATCCGGGTGGTGATCGACCTGAAAAAGGACGTAAACGGCAGCGTGGTATTGAACCAGCTGTATAAGCATACCCAATTGCAGGATACCTTTGGGGTCATCATGATCGCCCTGGTGGACGGGGAGCCCAAGGTGCTCAACCTCAAGGAGATGCTCTACCACTACCTGCGCTTCCAGGAACAGGTGGTGACCCGCCGCACCCAGTACGACCTGGAGCGGGCCAAGGAACGGCTCCATATCCTGGAGGGCTTGCTCATCGCCTTGGCCAATATCGACGAGGTGGTGGAGATCATCAAGACCTCCCCCACCACCCAGGCGGCCAAGGAGCGGCTATGCTCCCGCTTCGGCCTTTCGGATAAGCAGGCCCAGGCCATATTGGATATGCGCCTGGCCCGGCTCACCGGCCTGGAGCAGGAAAAGATCCAGGCCGAACACCATGAGCTTTCCAAGCTGGTGGCCTATTATGAAAGCATCCTGGCGGACGAGACCAAGCTCCTGGGCATCATCAAGGAGGAGATCCTGGAGGTGCGCCGCAAATACGCCGACCCCCGCCGTACCGAGATCACCCAGGTCACCGAGGACATCGACCTGGACGACGTGATCCAGGAGGAGGACATGGTGGTCACCATGACCCACTTCGGCTATGTGAAGCGCCTGGCAGCGGATACCTATCGCGCCCAGAACCGGGGCGGCCGGGGCGTATTGGGCCAGGCCACCCGGGAAGAGGATTTCGTGGAGCATCTGTTTGCCGCCAATACCCACGACTTTATCATGTTCTTCACCAACCGGGGCCGGGCCTTTAAGGTGAAGTGCTATACCATCCCCGAAGCCGGCCGCAGCGCCAAGGGCACGGCCATCGTGAACCTGCTGCAGCTCCAGGCCGGGGAAAAGGTGACCGCCATCTTCCCGGTCACCGCCCAGGCCCAGGGGGAATACCTGGTATTGGCCACCCGCCAGGGGGTCATCAAAAAGACCCCCCTGTCGGATTTCGATAACATCCGCAAGGGCGGCCTCATCGCCCTGAACCTGCGGGAGGAGGATGAGCTTATCGGCGTCATGCTCTCCACCGGCCAGGATGAATTCCTGGTGGGCACCCAGAACGGCATGTGCATCCGCTTCCATGAGGACGACGTGCGGCCCATGGGCCGCACCGCCACCGGCGTGCGCTCCATCCTGTTGGACGAGGGCGACCAGGTGGTGGATGTGGAAAAGGTCATACCCGGCCAGACCGTGCTCTCTATAACCGAGCGGGGTATGGGCAAGCGGACGGATGAAACGGAATATCGCTGCCAGCGCCGGGGCGGCCGGGGCGTCATCGCCATGAACCTGACGGAAAAAACCGGCCGGCTGGTCTGTATGCGCATGGTGCAGGGGGACGAGGACGTGATGATGATCCGGGACGACGGCACGGTTATGCGGATGCCCGTGGAGCAGATCCGGGTCATCTCCCGGAATACCCAGGGGGTGAAGCTCATGCAGGTGCCCGAGGGCGCCCGGGTTGCCAGCGTGGCCTTGGTGGCCCCGGAATCCTCGGATTCCCCTCAGGAAGACCCCGCCGACTAACACCCTACGCGGTGCTACGCGCACGGCGATATTCGCGCACTGGCGGGAGAGGTTGCCCGGGGATAGCAGCCCGCGGCGGGCGGTTTATGCCGCCGCTGCCCGTAGGGCATGGGCAGCGGCTTTACCCTCGTCGCCGCGGACTCCATCCGCTCGGCCCCGGTAAAGTTCCTTTACCGGGGCTTCGCTCATTCCGTCGCGGCT
>UQRU01000062.1 GCA_900543475.1 uncultured Eubacteriales bacterium | reverse complement strand
CGCGCATGTCGCCAAATCCGATTATAGCCTCCGGGGGCTGCGGCCCCCGAGCCCCCAGGGGTTTCTCGACAAGCTGAAAGCCCGGGCCCACGATCTATGGGGCCGGGCATAGGAAGCGATAATAGGAAGGTGCGCGGCAACGATTCCGCTCCCTGGGGCAAAGCCCGGGCCCACGATCTACGGGCCCGGGCGGCACAGCCCGCTCGGGCGCGGGCTACTATCCACAGCCAACATCGCCCGCTGATGCGCGACGCTCGCCGTCCGCCTAGGGCAAAATCAGGGCAGGCAGGGCGCTGGCGTGGGTATAGAGGTAGGCGTCCTCCTCCAGGGGTTGTAGATCCCCGGCCAGGAGGGTCAGGCTTTCATCCGTATGGATGCGCAGCCGCCAGTCCGCCACCGGCGCGTAATTCACCTGATCCGGTTGGGCGGTTTGCAGCCATTGGTTTTCATACAGGGCCATCACCGGCACCAGACAGCCAAGATGGGTACCCTCCTCCTGCTGCTGGGGCATGGGGAGACCGTCCCTGGGTAGGGTGAAGGAAAAATCCAGGTAGAGCCGGACGCTTTCCCCGGGGAGCAGCTCGTTCACCAGGGGCACCCGGAGCAGGGTCCCGTCGGCGGAGACCTCATGGAAGGCGGCCACGCCGGAAAGGGTCACCTGGCCGATCTGCAGGGAGTCCGGTTGAACGGCATTGGGGTATAGGTGCAAATACAGCACATAAAGGGTATCCGGGCTGGTGTTGACATAGTGGATGGAAAGTTGGCCGCTCCCCTGGCCGTCAAAGAGGGACAAACTGCCCTGGTAAAGGTTCCGGGCCAGGACGCTGGGCTGGGCTGTGGGGGTTGGCCCAGGGGTAGCAGTGGGAGCCGGCTGGACTGGAGAAGGGGTAGGCGTCCATTGCAGGTCAGCGGATGGGGCAGGGCTGGCTTGCCTCGGCAGGATAAACCAAACCAAAGCCGCCCCTGCCAATAGAAGCAAGGCGATGGCTAGCAAAATATAAGCATGCCGGCGGCTGCGGCGTTTACGGTCATAGATCGTCATAGAATACCTCTTTATGGCATTATAGCATACTTTTCGTAGGAATGGGACTGGCTGCGGGAAATGTATGGAAGGGCCCAGCGGGCTTTTGCCCTTTGTCCAGGGGTGTGGTATAATTTTTATGGATATGAAAGCAAGGGAGATCCCATATGCCCCAGTGTAGTTTCAATCGGCCGGCGGCTATGATGCAGGCCACGCCGGTACAGAACATGTTCCTTATCGAATACATGCCAAAAGCCCCCGACGCCTATGTGAAGGTATATTTGTACGGGCTGATGCAGTGCTGTAATCCAACCCTGGCCCAGGATTCCCTGGAGGAGGCCCTGGGCATGGACGCCCAGGCTGTAGCGGAGGCATTCGTATATTGGCAGGCCCAAGGCTTGGTCAGCATCCTGGCCCAGGACCCCCTGCGGGTAGAATACCGGCATCCTGGCGCGCCAGCTACCCTGTCCCAAGGGGGAGCGGGCCGGTATGCCGCCTTCAACCAGGCCTTGCAGCAGGCTTTGCGGGAATCCCTGGGGGAAAGCGGCAAGGCCCGGGTGTTTTTCCCTGGGGAGATGCAGCGGATCTACGATTGGATGGAGGTATTCGGCCTGGAAGAGGAGGCGGCCATCCTGTTGATCCAGCACTGTCTAAGGGAAAAGGGACCTCGGGCCAGCTTGCGGTATATGGACGATAAGGCCCGTCGCTGGGCGGACGCAGGGGTACTCAGCGGAGAGGACGCCCGGCGCCGGATCCAGTTTGAGCAGGAACTGCAAAGCGGCGCCCAGGGTTTGCTGCGCCGCTGGCGCAAGACCCGGCAGGCTACGGAGGACGAGCTGGCCCTGTACCAGAAATGGACCAAGGATTGGGGCCTAAAGGACGAAGAGATCCTGGCGGCGTGCACTGCGCTTACCGCTGCGGAAAAGCCTACCTTTGCCTATTTGGACAGCGTATTGGAAAACGCCAGGCTAGCCGGGGGCATGGAGGAATACAGCCGGCGGCAGGCGGCCCTGGAGGACTTGGCGGCCAACGCCTTCCGGCGGGCGGGCATCCAGCGCCGGGCTACCGCCGCCCAGCGGATGCAGCTGGAGACCTGGCTCTATGCCTGGCACATGAGCCCGGAGGTGATCCTGCTGGCGGCGGAATACGCCGCCGGGGACAGCCGGCCTTTTTCCGCTATGGAGCGACGGGTGCGGCGGTGGCATGAAAGCGGCGTCCGGTCGGTGGCCGCGGCCCAGGCAGACCATGCCCAGGAAAATACCGCCAGCGGAGAAAAGGCGGCGAAGCCCCCCGTATCCCGGGCCTTGCGGCCGCCCCAGCGCACCTATACTGCGGAGGACCTGAAACACATTGGCGTAAACCTTTTGGATGACGAGGACGAATAACATGAAACCTTCCGCCCAGCTGCTTTATACATACCAGCGCGCTCGGGAACAAGCATTGGAGGAATGCCGGCTTCGGCAGGAGGCGGTCTATGCCCGCTTCCCCCGGCTACGGGAGATCACCGAGGCCCGCAAAGCCCTTACCTATCAGCTGGGCCGCTCCCTGCTGGCCCAGGAGGACCCCCAGTCCACCCGCAAGGCCTATGCGGCCAATATGCAGGCCCTGCTCCGGGAGGAAAGGGCCCTATTAAAGGAAAACAACATCCCCCCCGCCTTCCTGGAGCCTGTATGGCGGTGCGACGCATGCCAGGATACCGGCTACGTTACCGGAGAAGACGGGGTCAAGCGCATGTGCGCCTGCCTGACCCAGCGGATGTTGGCCGAGCAATTTACCCAGGGCCAGGTCTCCCGTCGGGAACGGTTTGAAACCTTCCAGGAGGACATCTTCCCCACCCCCCGGCAGCGCAAGGCCACCTGCAAAGCCCGGGATATTTGTAAAGACTATGCGGAACGCTTCCCCGGCAACAATCCCCCCGGCCTATTGATCCTGGGCCAGGCGGGCTTGGGCAAATCCTTCTTGCTCAACTGCGTGGCGGTGCGGGTGCTGGAGCGGGGCTTCAGCGTGCTGAGCCTGCCCGCCTACGACTACATGCAGGCGGTCTTGGCCGCCCTGCGGGACCGGCAGCCTATGCCGGATTTCCATGCTCCGGATCTGTTGATCCTGGACGATTTAGGCGCGGAACCTATGCTGAACAATATTACCCGGGAAAACCTGACCAACCTATTGGACGCTCGGCAGCGCCAAGGTTTGGCCACGGCCTTTTCCAGCAACTTTACCCGGGAGCAGATCATTAACGAATACGGGGAGCGGTTTGCCTTCCGGTTACTCTCCCCCCGCAACACCCTTACCTTGGAGCTCATTGGCGAAAACCTGCGGCTTTTGCCCCTGCCTCCGCTGGAGGAAACCTAGAGCTGCCCTGCCTGGGATGGCGCCGGGGGGGCGGCGGCAGGGCGCGAAGCGCCCTAAAAGAGCGGGCCCCGGGGCCCGCTCTTTTTGTTTGGCAGGCCCGGGGGGCCGAAGGCCCCCCGGGCCGCCAAACGCCGCCGCCCCCCCGGGCCGCTGGGATTTTTGCCGGCCAAGGGCCTGGGGGAGCGGACGCGGGAGCAGCAGCGGATGAAAAAAAGTGGCCGGAAGGCCACTTTTTTCCAGCTTGTCGAGAAACCTCTGACGAATAGAAGATCGCAGCCCTTTTAGGCTTTCATCGGATTTGGCGGCATGTACGGCAAATCCGCAAAAAGCCTTGCGTAGCAAGGGTTTCCCTGCATAGCTCCCTGGCCGCGCCGTAGGCGCAAGGGAGCTATGAAAACCTCGAAAAAGTGGCGCAAGCCACTTTTTCGACAGCCTGAAAAAAAGTGGCCGGAAGGCCACTTTTTTCTTGCAGGGAAAGGGAGGCTACTTGGCTTTGCCCAGATAGGCTTCCCGGACGCTCTCATTGCTGAGCAGCTCCGTGCCGGTGCCGGTGAGGGTGATGCGGCCGGTCTCCATTACGTATCCCCGGTTTGCGATCTTCAGGGCGGCGTTGGCGTTCTGCTCGATGAGCAGCACCGTGACCCCCTCCTCGTGGATTCGGCGGATGATGGAAAAAATGTCCTTTACCACCAGGGGGGCGAGGCCCAGGCTGGGTTCATCCATCATGATCACCTTGGGCTTGGCCATGAGCGCCCGGCCTACGGCCAACATCTGCTGCTCGCCGCCGGATAGGGTGCCTGCCAGCTGCCAATGCCGCTCCTCCAGCCGGGGGAAGAGGCTGTATACATGGTGCAGGTCCTTGTCGATGCCTGCTTTATCCGTGCGCAAATAGGCGCCGATCCGCAGGTTTTCCAGCACCGTCAGGTTGGGAAATACCCGGCGGCCCTCCGGCACCAACACGATCCCCCGATCCACGATCTTCTGGGTATTCATGCCGGTGATGTCCTCCCCTTGGAAGGTGATGGTGCCGGACGCCGGCTTTACCACTTCCATAATGGAGCGCAGGGTGGTGGATTTACCGGCCCCGTTGGCGCCGATCAAGGTAACGATCTCGCCTTCTTCCACATGGAAGGAGATCCCCTTGAGGGCTTCGATGCCGCCGTAATTTACCTTCAGGTCTTTGATTTCCAGCATACTCATTCCTCATCCACCCCCAAATACGCCGTGATAACATCGGGATTGTCCTGGATCTGGGCAGGATCGCCCTGGGCGATCAGCTTGCCGAAATCCAGCACATAGATCCGCTCCGCCACCTCCATCACCAGGTCCATGTGATGCTCGATCACCAGGATGGAGATTTTGTATTTGTCCCGGATCTGCCGGATAAAGGCCGCCAGCTCATGGGTCTCCTGGGGGTTCATGCCCGCCGCCGGCTCATCCAGCAGCAGGAGCTTGGGATCGGTGGCTAGGGCCCGGGCGATCTCCAGCCGCCGCTGTAGGCCGTAGGGCAGGCTGCCGGCTACCTCGTCCTTCAGGTGGGAGAGGCCCTGCTCTTCCAGGAGGGCTATGGCGGATTGCTGCATCTCCCGCTCCACCTTTGGGGTGAGGCGGAAGGTGGCGGTGAATACGTTGTGCTTGGCCCGCATGTGCTTGGCGATCAGCACGTTGTCCAATACGCTCAGGGAGCGGAACAAGCGGATGTTCTGGAAGGTACGGGCAATGCCCAGCTTGGTGATTTTATCCGGGGTGGGGCAGTAGGTTTTGCCCGCATAGTTCCCATGGTTATCCCCTGCGTAGAGCTTTTTCATTTTGCCCCGGGGATGGTTGCGCACCATGGGGCTGCCATAGAAATCCACCTGGCCGTTGGTGGGGGCGTATACGCCGGTGATCACGTTGAAAGCGGTGGTCTTGCCGGCGCCGTTGGGGCCGATGAGGGCTACGATCTCCCCTTCGTTCACGTCCATGGTCAGATCGTTTACCGCCACCACGCCGCCAAACTGCATGGTCACATGGTCAAGATGCAATACGTTGTCCGCCATGGTTTAGCCCTCCTTTCCGCCGGTGCGGGCGGCTTTGGTCCGCCTATGCACCAATCGCGCCATTCGCTGTACCGATAGCTCCCGGTCGCCCATGATCCCCTGGCGATAGAAGAGCACCACCGCCATGATGATCACCGAGAACACCACCTTGCGGAAGCCGGTGCGCAGCAGGGGCACCTGCCAGGCGCCGATGTACATTTCGTTATCCAGGAACCGAAGCCACCACTCGTTGCAGGCGATGAACAGGAAGGAGGCGATGCAGCTGCCGCTGATGGAGCCGATGCCGCCGATCACCACGATCAAGAGGATCTCATAGGTCATGGCGCTCTTGAAGGCGCTGGCCTGGACGGTGGTCTGGTACATGGCCAGCAGGGCGCCGGACACCCCGGCGAAGAAGCTGCTGATCACGAAGGACATCTGCTTATGCTTAAACAGGTCGATGCCCATGGCCTCGGCGGCGATCTCGTCGTCCCGTATGGCCTTGAAGGCCCGGCCGTAGGAGGAATTCACCAGCATCACGATGATGGCGATGCACAAGCCGGATACCGCAAAGGGGAAGAGCACGCTGGAGAAGGTGGGGAAGCGGCGCAGCAGGTTGGAGCCGTTGGTGATGGGCCCCAGGGCGTCCCATTGGAAGAAGGCCCGGATGATCTCCGCAAAGCCCAGCGTGGCGATGGCCAGGTAATCGCTCTTGAGCCGCAGCACCGGCAGGCCGATCAGGAAGGCGAAGAAGGCGGCCGCCAGGCCCGCCAGGATCAAGGCCACAGGCACGGGCAGGGCAAACTGGATCAAGCCTCCGTCAAAGTATTGGTATACCGCGTCCCGGGCCTCGGGGGGGATGGTAAAGATGCCGTAGGCATAGGCGCCGATCAGCATAAAGCCCGCCTGGCCCAGGGAAAACAGGCCGGTAAAGCCGTTGAGCAGGTTCATGGAGACCGCCACCAGGGCGTAGATGGCGCCCTTTTTGAGCACCACAAACAGCATGGAGGCGGGGTCCATCACCTGCTCCAGCACATACAGCACCACAAACAGGGCCACGATCAGGCCGGCGGTGATGAGATTTGCCGTTTTTTTCTTCATAATGGCACCTCCCTTAGACCTTATCCGTGGACTTTTCGCCAAATAGGCCGGTGGGCTTGGCGATGAGGATGATGATCAACAGGGCGAAGGTAAAGGCGTCGGAGAAGGTGGTCCAGCCCAGGCCCTTGATGATGTTTTCGCAGATGCCGATCAAAAACGCGCCGATCACCGCACCGGGTATGGAGCCGATGCCCCCGAACACCGCGGCCACAAAGGCCTTCAGGCCAGGCATGGCGCCGGAGGTGGGGATGACGCCTGCGTAGTTGGTGAAATACAGCAGGGAGCCCACCGCCGCCAGGAAGGAGCCGATGATGAAGGTGGCGCTGATGACGGAATTGATCTTGATGCCCATAAGCTGGCTGGTTTCAAAATCCTTGGAAACCGCCCGCATGGCCATGCCGATTTTGGTTTTCTGAATGAACAGCACCAGCACCACCACCAGCACCAGGGTGAGCACCGGGGTAATGAGGGTAACCATTTTGGTGGTGGCGGTGCCGATGGTGACGGAATCGCTAATGAAGGGGATGGTGGGGTACATTTTCGAAAGGCCGCCGGTGACATACAGGGCCAGATTTTGCAGCAGGTAGGAAACGCCGATGGCGCTGATCATAACGGACATGCGGGGGGCGCTGCGCAGGGGTTTGTAGGCCACCCGCTCGATGAGGAAGCCGATGACCACCGTGACCACCAGCACCAGGGGAATGGCGATATACAGGGGCAAGGAGGCCGCCGCATACACCATGATGAGCCCGGCGATCATAAACACGTCGCCATGGGCGAAGTTGATCAGCCGCAGGATGCCGTATACCATGGTATAGCCGATGGCGATCAGGGCATATTGGCCGCCCACGGATATGCCTGCCAATAGGTAGGGCAGGTTCGCTTGCATGAAATTCATAGCGATGATTCCTTCCAAATGGAGCTTATTTTGTTAAACGCAGCAAGGCTTTTGCAAATGACCAGATGAAAACCAGAACAAGCCGGATCGCCAGGCCGATCCCTTTGAATAAGGACTTGAAAAACGCCTTTGTCCTTGCTCGGCGCCCTCCTAGGGTTGCAAAGGAAAGCGGCGATAGAGCGGGAATGCTGGAACCGGCGTGGAGCGGTTTCGCGGGAATGAAGAAACGGCGGCGGAGGCAAGGCTGCTTCCGCCGCCGCCGTTATGGTCCGTTGGCGCGGGACCGGGCCGAAGCCCGTTAGTTGATGCCCTGGATGGCGATGAAGTCCCAGTCGCCGGTCTCGTTGTTCACCTGCTTGACGAAGGCCACGTCACGGATGGCGTCGCCGTTTACGTCGTCGAATACGATGTTGCCGCAAACGCCCTCATAGGTGGTATCCCACAGGGCGGCCATCACATCGGCGGGCGCGGTGCTGCCGGCGTTCTTAATGGCCTCCAGGGCGGTGAAGTAGGCGTCATAGCCCATGGCGGAAACCGCAGCCACCATGTCGTTGCCGCCGTTGTTGGTGAGCATGTTGGGGTTGGCGTTGAGCCACTCCTTGAAGCCGGTTACAAAGGCGGAGCCCTTTTCAGAGGTGTCGCCCTCATGGAAGAAGGTGGTCACATAGACCTGAACGTCCGTGCCGGTGGCAGCGGCGGTGATCACGTTGCTGTCCCAGGTATCGCCGGCAAGGATGGGCTTGTTCCAGCCCTGGCCGGAAGCCTGGTCGATGATCAGGGCGGCGGCCTCGGTGGATACCGGCGCGAAGAATACGTCCGCACCATTGTTGGCGGCGGTGGTCAGGTAGCTGGTGAAGTCGCTGTTGCCCTCGGGGAAGGTCTCGTAGATGACCGTGCCGCCCAGGGCCTCAAAGGCCTCGTTGAAGTAGTTGCAAAGGCCCACGGAATAGTCGTCGCCCAGCTTGGCCAGGGAGTAGGCGGTCTTTGCCTGGAAGTTTTCAGCGGCAAAGTTGGCCAATACGGTGCCCTGGAAGGGGTCGAGGAAGCAGATGCGGAAATAGTGCTCGTTGCCCTCGGTAACCTGAGGGTTGGTGCAGGTAACGCCGATGATGGGGATACCCGCATTGCCGAACACGTCGCTGGCCGCAATGGATACGCCGCTGCCGTAGGAGCCCAGGGCGATGGTGACGCCGGAGCTTACCAGGGAAGCCGCGGCGGTGGGGCCCTTATCGTTGGAGGATTCGTTGTCCACGATCACCAGCTCCACGTCATAGGTGGTGCCGCCCACTTCCACGGTGGGGCATACGCTGTTGGCATACTGGATGCCCAGGGTCTCCTGCTTGCCGCCGGCGCCGTTATCGCCGGAAGCGGGCTCGTAGACGCCGATCTTGATCACGTTGCCGCTGGAAGCAGCCGCTTCCTCGGCCGGAGCCGCAGGATCGGCGGATTCAGACGCGGGCGCGCTGGGGGTGGAGCAAGCCGCAAGGCCTAGCACCATAACCGCCACGAGCAGGAATGCGAGCAGTTTTTTCATGATGTTTCCCTCCAATTTGTTTAAGATGAAATCGCATGGGCATAAGCCCCACGCAAGGGCTACATGCAAGGATATGCCCATTCGTTAGATAATAATCATACACTATTTTTTCAATAAATGCAATCATGGAGAATGCATCCTTCAATAACGCCTGACGAAAAAGCAATAGGAACCTGCAAAAACATGGCAAATTGTCTGGGAAAATTAAAAATAACCAGAAGCAAGATTTTACAAGAACAGGACGGGGCTTTGTGCAACGGGGAGTTTTTGACCGGTAAAAAATATTATAACTAAAATAAATTTTAGCGTGGCAATAATCCTGCTTGCATTGCACAAAAAGTGGCAACATTGCTAAAATATAGGCGAAAAAATGAAGGGAATATGAAAACCGACATTGACGCCGGAAATCCTGCATGATACAATGGGGTGCATTAGAACTGTGATAAATTTACTTTTTCCCCATGAATAGCGCCCTGCCAACGCCAGGGCCTAACATAATCAACGCCAGGGCTTCATAAAAAATAATGCGGCTGCTGGGAAAGGAGGCATGCGGACCATCCCGACCGCCATCGGCCATAGGATCCATGCGCGAGAGAAACGAGAAAGGCAGGTATCATATTTATGGATTTTGTCACCCGGCTTACCCAAGCTGTCAGCGCGGTACAAGGGTTTGTATGGGGCCCGGTCATGCTGTTGCTGCTGGTAGGATGCGGCATATGGCTTACGTTGCGCACCGGCTTTTTGCAGATCACACGGCTGAAGCTATGGTGGGATTCCACCATTGTCTCCATCTTTAAGGATAAGAACGTACACGATAAATCCGACAAGCACTCCCTTTCCCAGTTCCAGGCCCTCACCACCGCCCTGGCCGCCACCGTGGGCACCGGCAACGTGGCGGGGGTGGCCACCGCCATTGTGGCAGGCGGGCCGGGGGCTGTGTTCTGGATGTGGCTATCCGCCTTCTTCGGCATGTGTACCAAATATTCCGAAGCCCTTCTGGCGGTGCTCTTCCGCTACAAGGCGCCGGACGGCTCCTGGATGGGCGGCGCCATGGTCTATCTCCAAAAAGGGGTCCGGGGCTGGCTGGGTAAGCTGCTGGGCGGCCTGTTCTGCATCTTCGCCTGCCTGGCCTCCTTTGGCATCGGCAATATGACCCAGGTGAATTCCATTGCCGGTTCCATCACCCGCCTGGTCCCCGCCATCCCCACCTGGGCCATCGGCGTGGCCCTGGTGCTCATCACCGGCATGGTGGTATTGGGCGGCCTGAAACGCATCGGTTCCGTCACCGAAGCCCTGGTGCCCTTTATGGCCCTATTGTATATCCTGGGAGGCTTGGTGGTCATCATTTCCAACGGGGAAAACCTGGGCCGGGCCTTCCACGAGATCTTCTCCCAAGCCTTCAGCTTCCAGGCTGTGGGCGGCGGCGCCCTGGGGATCGTGATGATGCAGGCCATGCGCTATGGCGTGGCCCGGGGCGTATTCTCCAATGAAGCGGGCCTGGGCTCCGCTTCCATGGCCCACGCCACCTCCAACGTAAAGGAGCCGGTGAAGCAGGGCCTTTGGGGGGTATTTGAGGTGTTTGCGGATACCCTGGTGGTGTGCACCATCACCGCCCTGGCCATCCTCACCAGCTTTGACAGCGCCACCATCCGGCAGATGGGCCTGGACGGCGCCGAACTTTCCATGGCCGCCTTCGGCTCGGTCTACGGCATTGCCGGGGAGGTGGTGTTGGCCGTCAGCCTGTGCCTGTTCGCCTACTCCACGGTGATCGGCTGGAGTTACTACGGCAACCGGGCCATCAGCTTCCTGTTGGGCCTCAAGGCCGGCAAGATCTATAACCTGGTATTCACCCTGGTGGTAATGGGGGGCTGCCTGAGCGGCTTGCAGCTGGTATGGGACATTGCCGACGCCCTCAACGGCCTCATGGCCATCCCCAACCTGATCGGCTTGTTCCTCCTTTCCGGCATCGTGGCCCGGGCTACCAAGGACTACTTTGCCCGCCGCAAGTCCGGCCGGTATGTGGAGCTGACCCGCACCTACAAGGATTTTGTATAAGGTTTCGCCTGTTTGGCAAACACCCACACAGCTGGGCCCCCGTTTGGGGGCCTTTTGCGTGGGGCGGCATATCCCCCCAAACGGCTGCGAGGGACCCGCGTTCCCAATGGGCGGCGGCGGCGTTTGGCTGTCGAAAAAGTGGCTTGCGCCACTTTTTCGAGGTGTTCATAGCTCCCTTGCGCCTACGGCGCGGCCAGGG
>UQRU01000061.1 GCA_900543475.1 uncultured Eubacteriales bacterium | reverse complement strand
CTTAAATTTGCTGCCATGAATCTCAAAAAACTGGCCAGGTGGCTGTGCCAGGAGAGCCTTGACTCTCTCTATATTCTCCTCCTTTGGCCGCTACATGACCCAAACCCGGCGTATGCCTGATGCATAGCCGGGTTTCTCGACAAGCTGAGGCGCATGTCCCATGGGGACATGCGCCTTTGCTCCTCTAAAAAGGGCAAGCCAGAATACCAGCACGATTTTACCGACGCCGGGATGGCATAGGTGTACTGGCTCGGGTCATTTGCCTGGGAGGATCTATCGTTATGGCCGGACTATGACTGGCCGTATTCCTTGGAATAATCGATGCCGGCTCCATCCTCCCATAGCCGCTCTAAATGGTAATACTGCCGCTCTTCTGGATGGAAGATATGCACCAGGATATGGCCGAAGTCCAGCACGATCCACCGGCCCTCGTTGTAGCCCTCCTTGCGAAGGAGGTCGAGCCCCAGGCTAGCCGCCTTATCCTCCAACTCGTCGCACAGGGTCTTGACCTGTACGCTGGAGCGGCCAGAACATACCACAAACCATTCCGCTACGATGGTCTTATCCGCCACATACAGGGCCTTGATATCCACCGCCTTTTTATCGTCCAGGACCTTACAAAGAGACAGTACCAATTCTTTTGTTGCTTGCTCCAATGGATTACCCCCTTAATGATTTTTGTATTTCATCCCGCGCAGCCAAAGTGGCAGGATGCAGGGTTTCCCCCTGCGTTTCCAAATACGCGGCTGTCTGGTCGATACAAGCCAGCATGCCTTCGTCTAAGCTGTGTTCCGCAGCCTTTCGGATGCCGGCGACGCTCCCGTAGGTACGTCCTGGTTCTATCTTATCCGCCAGATAGATCACCTTATCCAGGGCGGTCATGTTTGGCCCGCACACCGTGTGCCGGGCAATGGCTTGCAAAACCGCTGGGTCCTCCACCCCATAGGCGGCCCTTGCATGGAGGGCGCCCACCGGAGCATGTCGGATGGGCGGCGCCATATCCGATACATCGGCACCGTATTGTTCCGCCAGGGCCTGGGTATTGCCTTTAGCGCAATCGTGCAATAGGGCCGCAAGCCTTGCCTGGGCTGGATCCACTCCATGGGCCTGGGCCAACTGGGCGGCAGCTCTAGCCACCCCCATGGTATGGCGAAACCGTTTGGGGTCCAGCTCCCTTCGAAGCTGGGCAACGATGCGGCCCACTTCCGGAGGCAAATAAAGCCCCTGCTCATAGATGTACTGTACCACCCTGCTACAGGTATCCGTCTCAATGGGCAGGCCCTCCATCACCTTTTGACGGATCTGGGAGGAGGATATCGCCGGCCCCTGGGCCTGCAAAAGGGTGATCCTTGCACCATATCGTTCACGAAGCCTTTGGGCTGTTTCTTCGACGCCCTGGCTATCGGGCCGCCCCGCTACCAGGAAATGGAGGCTTTTTAAAAGCCGCTGGGGGTCATGCCAAGCTTCCAAGGTCAGCAGCATATCCCCGCCGATAAGCCAGCAGATCTCCCGATTCGGATATAAGCCATGCAATGCCTGGGCTGTATCGACCGTATAACTTTTTCCCTGCCGGTTCAACTCCAAGGCGCATGCTTTTAAGGCTGGATTCGTTTCTTCTGCCAACCGGGCCATCTCCAGACGGATCTCAGGCTTGACGCCGCCGGCCACCTGCTTGTGGGGCGGGTCCGCCGCTACCATCAGCAGGATCTGGGACAACCCTGCCTCTGCCATGGCAGCCTGGGCGATTTCTATATGGCCATAATGGATGGGGTTGAAGCTGCCGCCCAAAACGCCTAGACGCATGGATATAACTATGCCTGTCCTTCCAAAATCTTACTCGGGCGATCCCATATTATGGCTACCGCCTCTATCATCATTATACACCATGATCGCCCCCGCGTATATCCTGCAATTATTTGCCAATACTTAAAAATACCCTTTGCCATATCCAAGGGCGATCAACAGGCACGATGAAGGAGGCATCCTATGGGAAACAAACGGGCGCTGATGCATTACTACAAACAGCGGCTTTACGGCGGCCGGGGCGCTTTTGCCCGGGCTGTGGACTTCGTATCCTTGCGGCTAATGGGGCTGCTTTTATGCTACCTGCATTTTTCCGTTACCATTGCCAATATGGTGATGGCAGGCTTGATGAGCTTGGTAGCAATGGCCTTTGCAACCATCGCTGGGGAATTGATCAAAAGCATACGTTTAGACCGCTTTATTCGGAAAGAACGCAAGGCTATTGCCCTGGAACTGACAAAAAAGCGGCTGTTGGTCATGCCCCAGGAAGAGCAACATAGCCGGCTTCGGGCCTTTGCCAGGGCCAATCCGCAACCGTTTCGAGAAGCAGGGGCTGTTTTTTCCTTGCATCGGATAACGCCAGTGACGCCAGATGATGTGCTGGCCGCTGTGGCGGTGGCCCGCACGCGGCAGGCCCCAGGGATCATCCTGTTCCATCAGGGGCCGATCTCCAAAGAGGCCATGACCCTTGCCGAAGCATGCGAGGACATAAAGGTCACCTTCCTATCCCTATGGGATATTCTCACTCCCCAAGATATGGCCGACCTAGCCCCGGGGGATAAGGAGATCGATGAAGCCATTCTCGCCCGCCTGGCCCTAGGCAAAAAGAAGCGGAAAGACGCCCTCTCCCGCCCCTTTAGCCAGGGCAGGACAGGGCGCTATCTGTTATGCGCGGCCGGCTTGTTTGCCGCTTCCTTCTTTGTTGCCTATCCCATCTATTACCGGCTTATGGCCGCCCTGTGCATCACCTTTGGGGCCATGGCCTATGTGGTTGGCCAGGCGGAAAGCACCGCCGCCAGCTAAAGCTGGATCTTGGACTCCTTTTCGTTGCGCCTATAAATGGTCACCTTCCTGCCGATGCATTGCACCGGCTCCGCCCCCAGGGCCTGGCAAAGGATGTCGCAGGCTTCCCGGGCGGTCACATCCGCAGTTTCCAGCACGGTGATCTTGATCAGCTCCCGGGCGTCCAGGGCCATGCCCAGCTGTTCCAGCATGGCTTCTCCCACGCCGCCTTTGCCGATCTGAAATATGGGTTGTATGGTGTTGGCCATGCGCCTTAGCGCGGCCCGCTCTTTGCCAGTCATATGGTTTTCTCCTATTCGATGAAATCAAATTCCCATTCGCCCATGCGGATGGTGCTGTTTTCCCCAGCGCCCTTTTCCTTCAGGGCGGCTACAATGCCTTCCTTCACCAGGAATTGCTGGAAGCGCCGCATGGATTCCTCATCGTCTGCGTAGGTGGTATCCAGCAAATACTCCACGCTGCCCCCGGTCACCACGAACACGTCCCCGTCCATTTCCACCTGGAAGCCAGGATCATATCGGCGGCCCTCCACCATATCCTCCTCCTGGAACTCCAACGTTTTGGGAAGATCCGCAAGGGTTTTTATCGCCGCGTCCAGCAGGGGGCCAAAGCCTTGGGCCGTAGCCGCAGATACTGGGAAAATGGCCGCGTCCGGCAATGCTTTACGCAGCCGTTCCAGGTTTTCTTCTGCCCCTGTGATATCCATCTTGTTGGCAGCCACCAATTGGGGTAATTCCGCCAAGCGCTGGCTATAGCGGGCAAGCTCCTGGTTGATCTGTCGGTAATCCTCCAGGGGGTCCCGGCCCTCGCAGCCGGAGATATCCAATACATGGATCAGCATCCTGGTGCGCTCCACATGCCGCAGGAAGTCGTGGCCCAAGCCGGCGCCCTCCGCCGCCCCCTCGATCAGCCCCGGGATATCCGCCAGCACAAAGCTATGGTCATACCGCTGCACCACCCCTAGATTGGGGGTCAGGGTGGTGAAATGGTAGTTGGCGATCTTGGGTCGGGCGCTGGTGAGCACGGATAAAATGGTGCTCTTCCCCACGTTTGGCAACCCCAGCAGCCCCACGTCCGCAATGGTCAACAGCTCCAGCTCCACCTCATGCTCCAGGGTCTTTTGCCCCGGCTGGGCAAAGCGGGGGCTTTGCCGGGTGGGGGTGGCAAACCGGGCGTTGCCCTTGCCGCCCCGGCCGCCATGGAGTACGATGCGGCTCTTGCCTGCCGCATGCATATCCGCAACGATCCGGCCGCTCTCCACATCCCGCACCAGGGTGCCAACAGGCACCCGGATGATCAGGTCTTCCCCATTTTTACCCCGGGATAGCTTGGCCCGGCCGTTTTCGCCCCGTTCCGCCCGATAGTGGCGCATGAATTTAAAATCCAACAGGGTGCTCATATTGGGGTCCGCATAAAATACCACGTTGCCGCCCCGGCCCCCGTCTCCCCCATCCGGGCCGCCCCGGGCTACATATTTTTCTCGATGAAAGCTGGCGCAGCCATCTCCTCCATCGCCGGCTTTAATGGCGATTTTCGCCTTATCTACAAATTGCATGCTCTACTTTCCTTCCTTCCCTTCCAGGCGGTATAAACAATCCGGCTGCAAAGGACATACGTCGCACTTGGGATTCCGGGCGCTGCAAATACGGCGGCCGTGGAAAATCAGCCAGTGGTGGGCAATGGACCAGGTTTCCTCTGGAATATTTTCCATCAGCTGCTTTTCGGTTTCCATCACATCCTTGGCCTTGGCCAGACCCAACCGGTTGGCCACCCGGAACACATGGGTATCCACCGCAATGGCCGGCTTCCCAAAGGCGTTTGACAGCACCACATTGGCAGTCTTTCTGCCCACCCCAGGCAGCGCCGTCAAGGCTTCCCGGGTATCCGGCACCCGGCCCTGGTATTGCTCCACCAGGATGCGGCTGGTGGCGATGATGTTGCGCCCCTTGGTTTTAAACAGGCCGCAACCCTTGATATAAGGCTCCAGCTCCGCTTCGGTGGCTTTTGCCATCTTTTCCGGTGTGCCGTAGACGGGGAAAAGGGCGCGGGTGACCTTATTGACCTGCTTGTCCGTGCATTGGGCGCTCAGAATGGTGGCCACCAACAGCTCAAAGGGATTGGTAAATTCCAACTGGGGCGCCGCATCTGGATAGGTTGCCGCCAGGGTATCTAAAATATGCCCGATCCTGGCTGCTTTTGCCTTTTTGCTTTCCCGCATTTCCCATCTCTCCCCCATTTCCTCATAAATCGACAGCTTATTATACCCCACCCCAAAGACATTGTGCAAGGCGCTTCTTCCCTTTCTTTGGTTGCGGCCCCTTTTTCTTTTCCAGGTGTTTTCTTTGTCCATTTTGGAAATCCTATTTTTTATACGGCGGGGGCACTCGGTCCCATCTGGATGTCACTATGGGGAGGCGGTAGCGTGGAAGCAATCAGTAGAAAAAATAAGGGCGGTATCCTAAGGGCCCTCCGATGGGTCCTGCTGCTCATGGTGCTGGCTGTCCTGGGATTTGTGCTGTTTATGGCGGCGCAGCTCTGGGATCTGGACGCATGGCAGGATTTTGACCCAGCCAACATTTTAGGCGCCCAGCAATCCCTCATCCTTTACGATGGGGAAAACGGCGAGATCCTCCGGCTTCACGACAAGGAGGACCGGGTATCCATCCCCCTGTCCGATGTGCCGGATTTGGTGCAAAAGGCCTTTATTTCCGCCGAGGACGCCCGCTTTTATGAGCATCCGGGCGTGGATGTGATCCGTATCGTGGGGGCTGCTTGGGCGGATATTAAAGCGGGAGGCTATGTCCAGGGGGCTTCCACCATCAGCCAGCAGCTGATCAAGCTGAGCCACTTGACCGCTGACAAAACCATCTCCCGCAAGCTGGAGGAGGCTGTGTTGGCCTGCCAGATGGAGACCCGCTACTCCAAGGACGAGATCCTGGAGATGTATCTAAACTACGTTTACTTTGGCGGCGGCTACTACGGTATTGAGGCGGCGGCCCTGGGCTATTTTGGCGTCCACGCCAAGGATCTGTCCGTGGCCCAGGGAGCCATGCTGGCGGGCATCTTAAAATCCCCCTCCAACTACGCGCCCCATCTGGATTTTGAGGCATCCCTGGCCCGCCGGGATACGGTATTGAGCTTGATGGCGGAATATGGGTACCTGGATGACCAAGGGTTGGCTGACGCCAAAGGGGAAACCATGGTCATCCTTCATGATGGCACCGCCTCCGAGGAGGGCCGGAATTATTATGTGGACGCAGCCCTGCAGGACGCCATGGAGATCTTGCAGATCGATAGCGAAACCCTATTGAGCGGCGGCTATCGGATCTATACGGCCATGGACAGCGCCATCCAAAACCAGTGCGAGGCCATTTTCCAGCAGGACGACCTATTCCCCGGGGACGCCCAGGGGGCCATTGTGGTACAGGAAGCAGGAACCGGCCTGATTCGTGCCATGGTAGGCGGCCGGGGGGCATACGATACCGCCATGGCCTTTAATCGGGCGACGGATATCCGCAGGCAGCCTGGTTCGGTGATCAAGCCGGTGATCGCCTATGCCCCGGCCCTAGAGGGCTATGGTTACACCGCCGCCACCATGCTGTTGGATGAACCCACCACCTTTGCGGAATACAGCCCCCGCAACTTCGGCAACAAATATTACGGCTGGGTCACCCTGCGGGAAGCGGTGACTCGATCCTTAAACGTACCCGCTGTAAAGGTGCTCTCCGATATCGGGGTATCCGCGGGAAAGGCCTTTGCCCAAAGCTGCGGCATTCCCTTTGACCCCCAGGATACCAGCCTGACCTTGGCCCTGGGCGGCTTTACCTATGGGGTATCCCCTCTACAGATCGCCGGGGCCTATGCGGCGTTTGCTTCCCAAGGGATCTATAATACCCCCACCTGCATCCAACGGATCACGGACAGCACTGGAAAGGAGCTTTATGTCTATGAACCGGAGAACCGGCGGGTCATGTCGGAGCAAAACGCCTATATCCTCACCAGTATGTTGCAAAGCGCCATCCAGGAAGGGACCGGACACCGGCTCAAGGATCTGGATATCCCCTTAGCCGGTAAGACCGGCACCGTGGGAGAAGGGGAAGGCAATCGGGACGCCTGGATGGCCTGTTATAGCGCCGACTATGCGGCGGCGGTTTGGATCGGCTACGATACCAGCCAGGATGGCGCTTTGCCCCAGGACGCCACCGGTGGGAAATATCCCGCCTTGATCCTGGAGCAGCTGTTCCAAGGCCTTTACCAAGACCGCGCGCCAAAAGAATTTTCCATGCCCTCTGGCGTCAATGCCTATAAGCTGGATAAACGCACCTTGGAAATGTTCCATGAGCCGGTGCTGGCCACAGCCTTGACCCCCAGCTCCGCCATCCAAACCGAGGTGTTTGTGGAGGGGACGCAGCCCACAGCCCAAAGCAGCTATTGGGTGGTGCCCTCGCCGCCCGGTGAATTCCGAGTATATTTGGGTGGGGACGGAAAACCGCAAATCGCCTTTACCGGCCGGGAAAGCTTTGCCCAATATCAGCTATACCGGCAAAAGGGGACCGAAAGCCCCCAGCTGATCAAAACCTGGGACGGCAAGGGCGCCGTCACCTATGGGGATGATTCCGCGCTGCC
The DNA here is from genome assembly GCA_900543475.1 of uncultured Eubacteriales bacterium. Lineage (GTDB taxonomy): Bacteria > Bacillota > Clostridia > Christensenellales > CAG-138 > Pelethousia > Pelethousia gallinarum. The sequence goes on along the minus strand of UQRU01000061.1, from coordinate 3,787 downwards.
CGGCTGCACATATACCTATTATATATTGCCTGTGCATCAGGAAATGAACGTGGGCGGAGAGCAGGTAAAAGGACCCGCCACCAAAAAAGTAACGGTCACCACCCCGGAAGCGGTGATCGATGTGGAGATCCCTGGACCCACCCCGCAAGGTGAAGTTACCCCTTCGCCGGCAGCTTCCCCCAGCCTGCTGGAGGAATTGTCTGCTGCTTTTGCCGGTAGGTGATCGAATTTTCCCTTTTTGAGGGAATTCTACGCAGAATTTATAAACAGGACATAGTTCCTGCCATGGGATATGGTATAATTCGGATATGCCCTATCACGCCCCTTGGGGAGGATTGACAGGAGGGAACCATGCCGGCCAATGCCTATTCCCTTATGACCTTGGTGATGCGCTATGTGTTTGTAGTGGGCATCCTCTATATCCTTTGGCGTATCATCTATCACTCGCTTAATGAATATCAGGAGCTGCGCAGAGCCGTCCACTGGCTACAGGGGGGCTATGCGCGGCATATTGAATTTTTGCCGCCCTACGATACCCGGGAGGGCGGCTATGTATTGGTACGCTCCAACCTGATCGGCCGCAGCCCCCGTTGCGACATCTACATCGACGATAAAAGCGTCCGCCGTAAGCACGCCCTACTTTTTGAGCGCCGGGGCGAAGGCTATATCAAGCCCAAGGGCCGGGCCAAAATCTGGATCAACGGCGTCAGGCCGGCAAAGCGTACCGCATTGCTCCACGATGGAGACCTGGTCAAGCTGGGAGATGTGGAATTCCACTACCGGCTGCGGCGGGTCGCCAGAAAGGAGGCGCAATGAACCGCGTACGCCATATGAGCGCCTTGGGCCTCTTGTTTATCGTAATGCTCTTCGAGCTTACCGCCTTTGCCCTCCTCTCCCTACGGGATGAGAGCTTTGACCCCTGGGCCTTGATCTTTGCCCTGATCCTGGTGGCGCTGCTGTTTTTACAATACGTATGCGTCCTATGGATCTCCCGCTATGCGGATCGCTTCTTGCTGGTTATCGCCAACCTGCTGGCGGCCATCGGCATGATCGTCCAGTATCGTCTATCCCCAGAAACCGCCTTCCGCCAACTGATCCTCTATGGGGTCGGCTTGCTGGCCATGTTCGTTTGCATTGGCCTCATGCACCGGCACCGGATCTTCCGCATCCTCAATTGGCCCATGATCCTGGGGAGCCTGGCCATCTTAGGGGTGCTGTTGGTGGTCGGCAAGGAACAGGGCGGCGCAAAAAACTGGATCAAAATCGGGGATTTCTCCTTTCAACCCTCGGAATTTGTAAAGGTTGCCCTGGTGTTCGTCTCCGCCAATTACCTGACCCAACAAAAAGGCTGGCGGGATTGGCTGCCCTCCGCCCTCTTCGCCATCCTGGCCTGTGGCCTGCTGGTGGCGGAGCGGGATCTGGGCGCCGCCCTGCTGATCGCCGGCACCTATCTGATCTTGTTCTATACCGCCACCGGCGACGTAAAAGCCACCCTGGTGGGATTGGGTTCCGGTTGCGTAGGCGCGGTGGCCAGCTACTTCGTTTTTGACCATGTGAGGGCCCGGGTGGCCATATGGCAGAACCCCTGGGCCACCTATGAAACCAGCGGCTATCAGATCGCCCAGGGACTCATGGCCATCGCTTCCGGCGGCCTGTGGGGATTGGGTTTGACCCAGGGTTCCCCCAAATCCATCCCCGCCTACAATACGGATTATATCTTCGCCGTCATCTGCGAGGAATTTGGTATCATCTTCGGCATCGCGGTCATCGCCCTGTATTTGGTCTTTATCATCCGGGGCGCCTTGGTGGCCCTATATGCCCGGGATCGTTACCTGATGTTGGTGGCCTTTGGCTGCACCGTGCTTATCACCCTGCAAAGCTTCATCATCATCGGCGGGGTCATCAAGCTCATTCCCCTGACCGGTATCACCATGCCCTTTGTGAGCCACGGGGGCAGCTCCCTCATCGCTTCCCTGATGCTGTTGGGCATACTGGAGGGGGTAGCCATGCGGAATGGGGACATGTTGGAGGACGCTATGGACGCAGCCCTGGAGGAGGACCGGCGCATTAGCCGGCAGGAAGGAGGGGAACATGCAGGATAACAGCCGTAAATATATCAAGGCCATGTTGGGCCTATTCTGCGCCATGTTCCTGATCCTGTGCGTATACTTGGTATACATCGTAGGCGTCTATGGGAACCGTTGGTTTACCAGCCCCTATAACACCCGGGTCCAGGCCCAGAAAAACAGCGTCCAGGCTGGCCGCATCGCGGACCGGAACGGCCAGCTGCTGGCCTATACCGACGGGGAGGGCCAGCGCCGTTATGCCAGCGAAAAGGCCCGCCGCCGGGCCGTATGCCATGTGGTGGGGGATAGCTATGGCCAAACCCTAGGAGCGGAAAGTATGTTTGCCAAATACCTCCTGGGGTTTGATCAGGATATGGCCGACCTGTTTGCGGAAACCTTTGGCTCCGCCACCCGGACCGGCTCTTCCGTTATGCTGACCATAGATGGGGAGCTATGCGATTACGCCTACGACCTGATGGACGATTATTGGGGCGCAGTAGTGCTGATGAATTACAAGACCGGTGAGGTCCTGTGCTCCGTCAGCCAGCCCACCTTTGACCCCAACTATATGCAGGAATATATCGACGGGGAGCGGGAGCTGGCAGCCAGCGCCATGGTGAACCGGGTGACCATGGGCAAATATACACCGGGCTCCACCTTCAAGACCGTTACCCTGATCGCGGCCCTGCGATACATCCCCGGGGTGACGGAGCGTACCTTTGATTGCGATGGCGCGCTGGTGTTCGACCGGGAAACCGGCAAATACCTGCCGGATGTGGCGGTGGACGACGCGGAGTTTGTCCAGGCCGACCAGGAAACGGATTATGACCGGGAGCAGGAAGGGGTCCAGGATACCGGCGCGGAACCAGCCACAGTGGAAAAATACAGCATCGTACGGGACTCCAATAGCAACTATCACGGGGAGATCAGCCTCTTTGAGGCCTACGCCCATTCCTGCAATACCACCTTTGCCCAGCTGGCCATGGAGATCGGCGCGGATAAGATGGCCCAAACCGCCAAGGATCTTGGCATTGGGGATGAGTTCCTGTTTGAAGATATGCTTTTGTATTCCAGCAGCTATGAAAAGCCGGATACGGACCTGAATCTTGCCTGGAGCGGAGTGGGGCAATACAAGGATATCATGACCCCCATGCAGATGTGTATGCTCACCGCCGCCGTGGCCAACGACGGGGTGATGATGCAGCCCCGGCTCCTATACAAAGTGGTCACGCGAAACGATTATGTCCGCTCCACCCCTGGCAACAAGGTATACAAAACCATCCTTTCCGAGGCGGAAGCGGAGATTGTGCAGCAAGCTATGCTGGGCACCGTGGAATACGGCACAGGGACCCAGGCGGATGTGGATGGCTGCACCGTGGGGGGCAAGACCGGGTCCGCGGAGATCTCCTCGGATAAAAGCGTCAAGACCCACGCTTGGTTTACCGGCTTCATCCAAGACGAGGACCATCCCCTGGCGGTATGTGTGATCCTGGAACAAGCTGGCGGCGGCGGCAGCATGGCCGCTCCTCTGGCTGGCAAGCTGCTTGCAAAGGCCGTAGAGCTTGGTTATTAAGGTGAATCCGTCCATGGAACCGTTGCCGTTGCATCGTCATCACGAAAGGGGGAATACCGTAACAGGTATTCCCCCTTTGGCTGTCGAAAAAGTGGCTTGCGCCACTTTTTCGAGGTGTTCATAGCTCCCTTGCGCCTACGGCGCGGCC
>UQRU01000060.1 GCA_900543475.1 uncultured Eubacteriales bacterium | reverse complement strand
GGGGGGGGGGGGGGGGGGGGGGGGGGGGGGGGGGGGGGGGGGGGGGGGGGGGGGGGGGGGGGGGGGGGGGGCGGCGGCCCCCCCCCCCCCCCCCCCCCCCCCCCGCCCGGCCCCGGAGACCGGGGAGAATTGTCCTGCGCCCACAAAAAAGGGAGGCAAGGCGCCTCCCAAGGTATAAAACATAGGAATGATAGCGGATCAGAAAAAAGAATTACACGTTGCGAGGATCTCGGGTCTTGCCGAAAAAGGTGAGGGCCAGGATGCCGGGCCCAGTATGGGACCCGATCACAGGGCCAACGGAGGCAATGTGCACCGTGGCTTTGGGATGAAGGGCCAATACAGCCGCCTTAAGTGCCTGGGCTTCGTCCGGGCAATCCCCATGGCCCACAAATACCGTACCGTCTACCTGGGGATCGTAGAGGCTGGCAAACTGATCCAGCAGCCGTTGGGTAGCCCGCTTCCGGCCCCGGGGTTTTTCGCTGACTTCTAAAAGGCCCTTGTCATCCACAAAGAGCATGGGCTTGATCTGTAGGGCTGTGCCTGCCACGGCCACGGCTGCGGAAACCCGACCGCCCCGGCGCAGGTGCTCAAAGGTATCCACCATAAATAGGTGGCAAACCCCCAACCGATGGGCTTCGGCCCATTGTACCAAGGCATCCAGGGATAGGCCCGCCTGTTGTTGCCGCAGGGCGCCAAGGATCAGCTGGCCCTCCCCAATGGAAGCGGATAAGGTGTCCACATAACACAGCTTTCGCTGGGGATATTTTTCCCGCAGCTCTTCCATGCATAACAATGCACCTTGGTAGGTGCCAGAAAGGCCGGAGGAGAAGCAAAAATAGACCAAATCTTCCCCACGCTGCAAAATGGGCTCAAATACCTCCATATAGGTGACGGGATTGATCATAGAGGTAGAGCCAAAACTGCCATTGCGCAAGATGCCGTAAAAGGAATCCGCCGCAAGATCGCCCCCGGGTCCAAAGGAATGGGGCTCGCCATCGATGTTCACCGGCATCGGTACCACGGCTAGAGGCGGTAGGCCGGCTAACAGGTCAGGCGTCAGGTCAGACGTGGCGTCTGTTACGATCTGGTAAGACATAAATACTCCTTTTGTTAAATTTGTGCAATGCGGTACGATCCAGAGACGTTAATCGTCAAAAAAGGGAGATCTGTGCCGCATAGCCACACTTCCATACATTATACTGGAAAGGCCCATGATATGCAAGCTGTAGCGCCCTGGAAAAAGCGCTCCGTTCAAACGGAGCGCTGCAGGCTGTCGAAAAAGTGGCTTGCGCCACTTTTTCGAGGTGTTCATAGCTCCCTTGCGCCTACGGCGCGGCCAGGGAGCTATGCAAGGAAACCCTTGCTACGCAAGGCTTTTTGCGGATTTGACGCGCATGTCGCCAAATCCGATCAAAGCCTCCGGGGGCTGCGGCCCCCGAACCCCCGGGGGTTTTTCGACAGGCTGAAGCGCTCCGTTCAAACGGAGCGCTGGGTTTACGCCTGTGCTTCCAACTCCCAATAGGCAACGCTATAGGGAGGCAGCAAGCTACCGCCGCCAAAGTCGTGAGGCAGGCCGGTCAATCGATCCACAGCCTGGCCGGCGCCGGCGTCAAAATGGGCGGTAAAGGGGACGCTGTCCGCATTGATGGCCACCAGGACCCGCTGGCCTTTATAGGCGCGCTGGAAGATGTACTGCCGGTTGGTAAGCAGTTTCATGCCATAGTCTCCGTGGCATAGGGCGGGGGTGCTGGTATGGATATGGGCCAGCTTGCGAAGGAAGGCGGAAAGGTCGTTTTCCACGGGCCCTTCCAAGGCAGGCCGCAAGGCCCAGTCGCCATCCCGTTTCCGTCCCTGGATGCCCCATTCGCTGCCATAGTAGATGCAGGGGATACCTGGCATAGCGAAAAGCAAGCCATAAAGCAGGGGAAGATGCTGGGGACATTGCAAAATGCTGGCCACCCGCTCCACATCGTGGTTATCCGCAAAGCAAAGCAGGTGCTTTCCCTTGTATAAGGTCCAATTTTCCGGGCCAAACTGCCGGGCAATGCTGTGGGCGATCTCAAAGAGGTTCATGCTGTTGAAGCTGGAATATAGTCCCTTATAGCACTCATAGTTGGTGCAGCTGTGGAGCATCTCCGGGTTGACCAGCCGGTTGTAGTCCCCATGGAGCATTTCCCCTAGCAGGAAAAAGTCCGGGTCCCGTTGCTGGCAATAGCCCCGAAGCTGCCGCAGGAAATTGGGATCCAGGGTATAGGCCACATCCAGCCGCAGCCCGTCGATGTGGAACCAATCCATCCACAGCCCCACCGTCTCCAGCAGGTATTGCACCACCGCCGGGTTTTGCAGGTTCAGGGCCACCAATTCATAATGGCCCTCCCAGCCTTTATACCAGAAGCCGTCATTGTAAGGGCTGTTCCCCCCAAAGTCCACATAAAACCAATCCTTATAGGGGCTGTCCCATTTTTTGGCCAATACATCCTGGAAGGCCCAGAATCCCCGGCCAACATGGTTGAACACCCCGTCCAGCACCACCCGGATCCCCTTATCGTGGAAGGCCCGGCATACCTGGGCCAGATCCTCGTTGCTTCCCAAGCGGACATCCACCCGGCGATAGTCCCGGGTATCGTAGCCATGGGCGTCGCTTTCAAACACCGGGCAAAGATATACCGCGTTGGCTCCCAATGTTTGAATATGGTCTACCCAGCCTAGCAAGCGAAGCAGCCGGGGGACGGCAATCCCATCGTTTTCCCGGGGCGCGCCGCATAATCCTAGGGGGTAGATTTGATAAAATACGCTTTCCTCGTACCACATGGTATAAGCCTCCTACGGCAAGCCAAAGGTTTACCGGCATCCATTTGGAAGGCGCCGGGGCCTGCTTTTCCCATTATACCATGAATGGCCGCAACTCCCAAATTTCCCGGGAAATCTTGCAAATTCATACAAACTTTCTCCCCACCCCAAAGGGAAACCACAGGACGAAAAGGGGAAAATATGGTATAATTAAAACAATGAATAGCAAGCATGAAATTTGACATATCAAAATAAGGAGGCAATATTCAATGAGTGGTTTGATGGAAGGTTTGTTAAAACGTCGCAGCGTTCGGGCCTATAAGCCGGATATGGTACCCCAGGAGGCCATCGATAAGATTCTGGAGGCAGGTACCTATGCGCCTACGGGCAGCGGCAGGCAGTCGCCCATTATCATTGCGGTCACCAATAAGGAAATGCGGGATAAGCTTTCCGCCATGAACGCCAAAGTAATGGGCAAAGAAGGCGACGATCCCTTTTATGGCGCCCCTGTGGTACTGGTGGTGCTGGCGGATAAATCCAAATCCACCTATCTGTACGATGGCAGCCTGGTAATGGGCAACCTGATGCTGGCCGCCTATGACCAGGGCCTGGGCAGCTGCTGGATCCACCGGGCCAAGGAGGAGTTCGAGAGCGAAGAGGGCAAAGCCATCCTCCGGGAGCTTGGCATCGAAGGGGATTATGAGGGCATCGGCCATTGCGTGCTGGGCTATGCGGCGCAGCCCCTGCCTGCGCCCAGCCCCCGCAAGGATCATTATGTATACTACATTAAATAATCCATATGGCCAACCCAATAAAAAAGTGGCGCAATGCCACTTTTTTATTTCAAGGCGTAGCCCCTAACCAACAGGGCCGGCAGGAAACGATCCCTGCCGGCCCTGTCCTTACCCCCGAAGAAACGGGATGCGATAGGGACCTTAGTCCTCTACGCCCACCATCACGGAAGTAGCCTTGATGACCACATATACGTCCTGGCCTTCCTTCAGGCCCAGCTCCTTCACGGAAGCGATGGAGATGACGGAGGTGATGGTGTTGCCGCCTTCAATGGCCACCCGGACGATGGAATTCACCGCCCCCAGCTCGATGGAGGTGATCTTGCCAGCGAATTGGTTGCGTACGCTCAGCCGCACCTTTTCCAGGCCGATCATCACCTCGGTGGATTTGATGACCGCAATGGCGTCCTTGCCGGGCTCCAGGCCCAGCTCCTGGGCAGAAGCCTTGGTGATGTTGGCGCTCACCAGAACCCCGTTGGCGTCCAGGGTGACAAGGGCGTTCACAATGCCCTGCTGTACGGAAACGATCTTGCCTCGTAGTTGATTCCTTGCACTTAGCCGCATAATATATAACCTCCTTTGGTAATCGATAACAATAGCATGTCCTATTCGAAGGAAAGTATATCCCATTTTCAGGAAAAGTCAAATTCACTTTTTCTATATCGAGCCAGGCATTTGGCTGAGGAAAGAAAGGTAGACGCAGGCATGCGGCCAGCCCCGGGGCAAACAGCCGCCAAAAAAAGGCCCTGTTAAAAAACAAGGCCGTGGAGCAATCCTAAGGGATAGGGAAAGCTGGGACTGGGAACTATTTTTTGGGGCCAATCAGCCAGCCGATGAAGGTGATGAGCAAAGCTGCGGCCATGCCCAGGAATAGGGGATCGATGTCCGGGGGGAGGATGTAGGAACCCAGCAAAACCAGCAGGGGCCCGGCGATGATGGCCGCGCCGGCGAAGGCGGGCCGAATGCGGCCGGGGCTGAAGAGGGCGAAGCATAGGGGCGCAAAGGCCACGGCGCCCCGAAGGCCCATGGAGAGGAAGCCCCAGCTGAGGATCAGGGAACCCAGCTTACCCATGCTGAATAGGGCCGCTGCCAGCAGCAGGGCCAGGATGATGCCCCTGGAGACCCGCAGCTGGGTCTTATCGGAGGCATTGGGCTGGATAAAGGGCTTGTAGATATCCTGGTACAGCATGGAGCTCACCCCCAGGGACAAGCCGGCGCCCGTGCCCACCAGAGCCACCAATAAGGTGGCCAGAATCACGCCGCCCAGGAAGCCCGGCAGATAGGTGAGGGCAAAGACAGGCAGGGCGGAGGCGGAGGAAATATCCGGCATTTCCATGCGCATGAACATGCCGACAAAGATGCCGGCAATGCCGATAAGCACGGTAAGAAATCCCCCCAGGATGGCCCCGGCCTTGGAGGTGCGCAGGTTTTTCGCAGACACCACCGGCAGGATATAGGCCTGGGTGGTGAGCACCCCGAAGATCAGGGAAGCCCCCGCGCCACCGTCCTTCCAATAGCCCCGGGCAAACAGGTTGAAATACTGGTCATGGGGCAAGGCGGCCTGGAAGGCGGGGAGCCCGCCTGCCAGCCGAAGGGAAACGATGCCGCACACAAAGGTGGTCACATAGAGGAGCAGAGTTTTCACCATGCCCACCATGCCCGCCCCCCAGGCGCCGCCAAACACCACATAGGCGATCATCAACAGGAGCACCGTTAACATGGCGATGCTGGGGGCCACCTCCACCATGGAGGTGATCAGGGCGGTGCCGGAGAGCATCTGGGAAACGATGCTCATGAAGGTGCCCACGGACATGAGCACTGCGGACAGGGTAGCAATGCGCTTGCCATATTCCCGGGTGAGGATCTGGGGGAGGGTGGTCAAGCCGCTGTGATAGAGGGGTTTGGCAAATACCAGGGCCAGGATGCAAAGGCCGATGCCGCCCCCCAGGGTGAACCACCAGGCGGAAAAACCATAATCAAAGGCCAACTGGGCTGTACCGATGGTCGAAGAGCCTCCCACCAGGGTGCCGATGAGGGAACCGGCGATCATAGGCGCGCCCAGGTTGCTACCGGTGGTAAAATCCCGGGCGCTTTTGACCTTTTTGCCGGCGTAGATGCCCACAGCGGTGATCAAAGCCAGGGTACAGAGGATGCCAAAGGCGGTCGCAGAGCCGATATGCATGAAACCACACCACCTATCCGATTTGAATTAAAGGGATTATTTCCCTTCCTCCGCCAGGCACAGGCCTGCGGCCTGGATGGCGTTGAGGATGGGGACATAGCCGGTGCAGCGGCAAAGGTTGCCGGAGACCGCCACCTTGATCTCCTCCCGGGTGGGATGGGGATTGTGAAGCAGCAGGGCATAGGCGCTCATCAGGAAGCCGGGGGTGCAGAAGCCGCATTGGACCGCGTCCCCGTCCACAAAGCATTGCTGCAGGATGCTGCCGATCTGGGTCTCGGAAAGGCCCTCCACGGTGAGGATATCGGCCCCTTGCATCTGGCCGGCCAGCACCAGGCAGCTGGTGACGGCCTCGCCGTTGAGCACCACGGTGCAGGCGCCGCATTCACCTACCCCACAGCCCACCTTGGTACCAGTCAGATGGAGGTTCTCCCGAAGGAGATCCACCATGCGCTGGGTGGGGTCCGCCTGGATGGAATAGTCCTTGCCGTTAAGACGGAATTGAAGCTGCACTTGGCTCATTGCTGGTCACCTCCCAGAAGATCGTTGAGGATGCGCAGGCATAGCTTTTGACATACCGGCTGCTTATAGGTGGTGGAAGCCCGGATGCCGGCGATCTCGGGGATCTTGTCGCTCAGGGCTTTGGCTACGGCTTCCAGGTCCGCCTGGGTGGGGGTTTTCCCAATGAGCATGGCGTCCACGTCCGGGAAAACCATGGGCCGGGGGAAGGTGGCGCCGACGGTGATGCGGAAATCCGCCACCACGCCCTGACAATCCGTCTTGACCAAGGCGGCCAGGGTCATACGGGAAATGGACTGGGCCCTGCGGCGGCCTAGCTTATAGAACCTATGCTGGTACCCCTCCAGCTTGGGGACGCGGATGTAGGTGATCAGGTCCCGGGGCCCCAGGTTATTTCGATAGGGCCGGGCGATGATCTGATCCATGGCCAGCTCCCGCTGGCCCTCCGGGCTCTGGACGCCAACCTTGGCCCGGAGCACCGCCAAGGCGCCCAGGGAATCCGCTGCCGGGGAAGCGTTGGCAATGTTACCGGCAAGGGTGGCGTGATTGCGGACCTGGGGCGCGGCGATGGAACGGCAAGCATCCGCAAGAATGGGGGCATAGCGCAGCACCAGGGGAGATTGGGAAATGGCCGCATGGGTAGCCAGGGCGCCGATGATCAGGTCGTCCCCTTCCTCTCGGATCTGACCCAGCTCTTCCGTCAGGCCATAGATATCGATAAGGGCGCTGTTGGCATAGCGGTCGTCCTCCCGGGCGTAGACCAGCACGTCGGTACCCCCGGCGATGATGGCGATGGGTTCTTCCACGGTGGCCAGGGTGTGGAGGGCGTCCGCTAGGCTGGCCGGCCGGATATAAGTACGCACCTGCATGGGGTTACCTCCCTTCTTTTCCCGCAGGGGGATTGGCAGCAAAGAATACCCGATCCAAGTCGGCGGGGAGCTGATGGATGCAGCCCGGCTTGCCCAGGGCATGGTTGATGGCGCAGGCAATGGCTGCCGCGCCGTTTTCCGTGGCAGGCTCCCCTAGGGAACGGCCGCCGGATGCAGAGCGAGGATCGGGATGGGCGTCGATAATGGGAACGGTCTCCCCCAGATCCATAGCGGTGGGCAGCAGGTAGTTTTCCAGGTTCAGGTTCTTGATGGCAGAGGTCTTGGGATTGTGGCCCAGATCCTCCATTACCGCCATACCCAGGGCCATGGCCATGCCGCCGTAGATCTGGCCTTCCGCCATGGTGGGATTGATGGCGCGGCCCATATCGTGGGAGCCTACCATCTTCACCAGGTATACGCTGCCAGTATCCAAATCCACCTCCACCTCCGCCGCGTTGCAGGAATAGGTGTAGGTGTAGAAAGGTTCGCCGAAATGGCCGTCCCAGTTTAGCACGGGCACCCGGTTGTCGCCGGCGGCCATGGGGGTCATGCCCAGGCCATAGCAGATATGGATGGCCTCCTCAAAGGGGATATCCACATCCCCAAAGGTGACCCGGTTGTTGCTGAATTGGATGTCGGAAACGGATTTGCCATAGTGGATCTGCAACGCCTGGGCGATGATGGCGTGGATCCGGTCGCAGGCGCTCTTGATGGCTGCGCCCCCCACAAAGGTGCCACGGGAAGCGATACAGGCGCCGGTGGAAGGGGAGCGGGAGGTATCCGTTTCCCCCATGGTGATCCGGTCGAAGGTAACGCCCATCATGTCTGCGGCCATCATGCCCTGGCAGGTGCGCAGGCCCTGGCCCAGATCCACCAGGCCGATGTTCACATGGACGCTGCCGTCCTCCTCCACCTCGATGAGGGCGCGGGAATAGTCAAAGCCATTGCCGTCCGCGCCTACGCTGGCCCCCCGCATGGAGACCGAAATGCCCACGCCCCGGTGGATCCGCCGGTTGGGGTCTTGGTTTTCCTTAGAATATTGTTCATATTTCCGGTCAAAATCCAGGGCCTCCGCCGCCTTTTCCATGACGGAACGGATGCTGACCTCGTGAAAATCCAGCTTGTGGCCGCAGGGGCTCACGTCCCCGTTGCCCAGCAGGTTCTTTCGCCGCAGCGCCGTGGGGGTCATGCCCAGCTTGGCGGCCAGCACGTCCATGGCGTTTTCCAGGGCGAAGATGGCTTGGGGGGTGCCAAAGCCCCGCATGGAGCCGGTATGGGGATTGTTGGTGAGCACGGCCACCGCATTGTAATCCACATGCTCTACCTTATAAGGCCCGGGCCCCAGGGTGGCGGTCTTATACATGACCGGCGGGGACATATTGATGTAGCACCCCGCATCCCCCAAGGCTTCCACATGCATGGCCACCAGGGTGCCGTCGGATTTGGCCCCCAGGGTCACGTCGAAATCGATGGGATGGCGCTTGTAGCTTTCCTGGATGGATTCCTCCCGGGTCAGGGTGTACTTGGCAGGCCGGCCGGTTTTTAGGGCCACCAGGCCCGCCCGTACCGCCAGGGCTTCGGCGCTTTCGATCTTGCCCCCAAAGGACCCACCCACGATGCTGGGCTTCACCGTCACCCGGGCCATGGGCAGGTTCAACATCCGGTGCAGGGTGATACGCAGGTTGTAGGGGGCCTGGATGGAACCCAACACCGTCAGCTCCGGCCGCATCCGGCTGGGGACTACAGTAACGGATTCCGGCTCGATATAGGCGTGCTCCACAAAGCCGGTGCTATAGTGGCCTTTTACCACCACGTCCGCAGTCTCCATGGCAGCTTTGGCATCCCCCTTGATCACATGGACGCCGCCGCAAACATTGGTGGGATAATCGGGATTGATGACCTGCTCGTTGTTGATGGCCTCTTTGGGAGAGCCTAGCACAGGCAGTTCCTCATACTCCGCTGTGACCAGCTTGGCAGCCGCGTCCGCCTGGGCTTGGGTCTCGGCAGCTACCACGGCAATTACATCCCCCAGGAACCGGGCTTTATCATATACCAGGGGGTATTGGTCGATATACAGTTCGCCAAATTGCTTCGCACCGGGGATGTCCGCAGCCGTTACCACACATACGACCCCCGGCGCTTTTTCCGCTTCTTCCGTATGTACGCTAAGCAGCTTTGCATGGGCATACTTGGTATAGACGCCCTTGCAGTACAACATATCCGTTAGGATCAGGTCATCACCAAATTCCGCCCGGCCAGTCACCTTGGCCTGGGCGTCAATGCGATGAAACGAACCGCTGATCGGCGTGCCGATGGTATTCAAATCCAAAGCAAAAACCTCCCCCTTAAAAAACAGTCGAATGGAAAAACGGGAAATGCACAGACCAATGATATGTCTAAATTTATTGTAACTAATTTCATCCCCCGTGTCCATAGGGAAGGCCGTTAAAATCTGAAAATTTCTGTGAACTGGAAAAAAGATCGGGAATTCTAGGAAAAAACCATAGGCGCATTCTATTGATTTCAGGATAACGGTATGCTAAAATCAAAGAAATTAGACGGGACCCCCCAACCGGAACATGGGGCGAAAAGGCTTGGTAGGCCTTTGCACGTAACTGTTTACAATTCTAACGGACAAACAAATCATAGAGAGGAGTCAATTCTGTATGCAGCTCTTGATCAAAAACGCGAAGCTTCGCAACCAGGAAGCCCTAGTGGACATCGCCATCGACGGCGGCCTGATCCAGGCGGTGGGCAAGGACGTGGGCCAGCAGGCCGATCGCGTCATCGACGCGGGGGGCGTACTGGTGACCCCGGCCCTCATCGATCCCCACATCCATTTGGATAAGGTGAACATCTTCGACGTGGTGCGCAAAAATGAATCCGGCACCCTGAAGGAAGCCATTGAGATCATTTGGGACAAGAAAAAGACCTATACCGACGAGGACGTGTTGGAGCGTTCCAGCGACGTGGTGTACAAGGCCCTGAAAAACGGCACCCTGTTCATGCGCACCCATGTGGATGTGGACACCATCGGCGGACTCAAGCCCCTGAGCGGCGTTGCCAAGCTGAAGGAAAAGTTTAAGGATGTGATGGACATCCAGATCATCGCCTTCCCCCAGGAGGGCATTATCCAGGACCCCGGCTGCGATAAGCTGATGTACGAGGCCATGGAAAACGGCTGCACCATCGTGGGCGGTATGCCGGCCAATGAAAAAACCCCGGCGGATAGCCTGGCCCATGTGAAGCTGTGCTTTGACATTGCGGAAAAGTACGATGCGGATATCGACATGCATGTGGATGAGACCGACGACCCCTTCTACCGTACCCTGGAAATGGTGGCGGACGAGACCATCAAGCGGGGCTGGGAAGGCAGGGTCACCGCCGGCCATACCTGCGCCCTGGCCGCCTATGACGACCATTACGCAAACTATGTCATCGAAAAGGTAGCCCGGGCCAAGATGAACATCATCACCAACCCGGTCACCAACCTGATGCTTCAGGGCCGCCTGGATAAGCAGCCCATTCGCCGGGGCATCACCCGGGTGAAGGAATTGCTGGCAGCAGGCGTAAACGTAAGCTTTGGCCAGGACTGCATCAAGGATACCTTCTATCCCTACGGCAGCGCGGATATGCTCCAGGTGGCCAACGTGACCGCCCATGCCGCCCAGATGAGCCTGCCCCCGGAGATTGAAAAGGTCTACGATATGATCACCTACGACGCGGCCAAGATCCTGGGCCTCAAGGGCTATGGTCTGGAGCCCGGCTGCGAGGCCAACCTGGTGGTGGTCAACGCCAAGGATGCCCGGGACGCCATCCGGCTCAACCCCGAGCGGCTCTATGTGATCCGCAAGGGCAAGGTGGTGGCTCAGACCAAGGTGGAAACGGAGTTGTTTCTATAATATATAGTCTGTCTATGCGAGTTTTCTATGGGGGCGCATCCGCTGCGCCCCCATTTTGGCCGTTGCTGGCGCTTCGGACGGTTTGCAAAGGCCGGGGGGCGGGGGGGCGGCGGGCGCGCGCAGCGCGCACAACGGTCCGGGGGCCGCAGGCCCCCCGGCCCGTTGTTTTGGAGGGCCGGGGGGCCAAGGGCCC
>UQRU01000059.1 GCA_900543475.1 uncultured Eubacteriales bacterium | reverse complement strand
AAAGCTTGGGCGGGGGCCAAAGGCCCCCGCCCTTGCTTTGTGCGCGCTGTGCGCGCCCGCCGCCCCCCCGGGCCGCTGGGATCTTCCACCGGCCAAACGATCCATCCGCCAACCTTTCCCACCTCAACTTCCTACAAACAAAACGAGCCCGCCGCTCCCGATGAGCGGCGGGCCAGCATAATCCGTTGCAAACCCAGAAAAGTTTTCCAGCCAGTTTTCCCCCGCTTTTTTCAAAAGCGGGCTAGGGGGTGTGGGGGGCGAGTAGCCCCCCACATGGCGGCGCGACAGAGCGCAAGCCTAGTTAAGCCCCTCAGCGATGCGGCGGCCGGTGGGGGTAGCGGCCAAGCCGCCCCGGGCGGTCTCCCGCAGATCCAGGGGGAGGGCCTTGCCCACAGAACGCATGGCGGACACGGTTTCGTCAAAGGGGATCACGCTGGATACGCCGGCCATCACCAGGTCGGCGGCCAAGAGGGCGTTGACAGCCCCCATGGCGTTGCGTTTGATGCAGGGACATTCCACCAGCCCGGCCACGGGATCGCACACAAGGCCCATGACGTTTTTCAGGGCGATGGCCGCCGCGTCCAGGCAGGCAGGGGGTTGAGCGCCGGACAGGGCGGCGATGGCGGCGGCGGCCATGGCGGCGCCTGCGCCGGTTTCCGCCTGGCAGCCGCCTTCCGCCCCGGCGATGGTAGCCTGGGCGGCGATGATGGCGCCGATGGCGGCGGCGGTGAACAGGCCGTCGATGAGCTTATCGTCGCTCCAATTCCGGCGGCGGGCTGCAGAAAGGAGCACCCCGGGTAAAATGCCGCTGGCCCCGGCGGTAGGGGCGGCCACGATCCGGCCCATGGCGGCGTTCACCTCCACCACCGCCATGGCGGCGGCGGCCGCCTGGGTGGCGGTTTTGCCCAGAAGCGCCTTATCCTGATAGGCGTCCAGCTTTTGCGCATCCCCGCCGGACAGGCCGGAAACGGAACGAGGGGCGTCCTCCAGGCCCTTTTCCACGGAGGCCCGCATGACCGTCAGGTTTCTTTGCATTTCCTCTCGCAGGTCGTTGCGGCCCAAGTCCCCCAGCTCCAGCTCCCGCCGGATCATGGCTTCATGGATGGGGATGCCTTCTTCCCGGCAGCAGGCCAGCAGTTCGGCCCCGGTGTTGAATACATAGGTCATGGTTCGGCCTCCTTACTGGTTGTCAATGGCCCGGATGGCCAGGATGTTGTCGCTGCAAGCGAAAACCGCCTCCTGGACGTGGGGGGCCACATGGGTATCGGTCTCGATGATCATATAGGCGTCCTGGCCCCGGGAATGGCGAAATACCTTCATGCCCGCCACATTGATGGCCGCGTCCGCCAATACGGCGGTCACCCGGCAAATGACGCCGGGCTGGTCGTTGTGGCGGACGATGAGGGTGGGATATTCCCCTGTGAATTCCACTTCCAGGCCGTTGATCTCGGTGATGAGGATGTTTCCGCCGCCGATGGAGGCCCCCAATACGTCGGTGATCCGGCCGTCGTGGCTTTCGATGCGGATGCGGGCCATGTTGGCGTAATCGTAATGGGTGGGAGGCTCGCCCACGAAGCGGATGGTATAGTCCACGCCGGCCTCCTGGGCCAGCAGCCGGGAATAGCGCAGCCGTTCATCGTCCGGATGCAGGCCCAACACCCCGGCCAAGAGGGCTTTGTCGGTACCGTGGCCCTTACCGGTCTGGGCAAAGGAGCCGTATAGGGTCAATTCCGCCCGCTGCACGTCCTCCCCGGCGATGCGCCAGGCCACATAGGCCAGCCGGGCGGCCCCGGCGGTATGGGAGCTGGAAGGGCCGATCATCCTTGGCCCCACGATGTCGAAGGTTTTGAAGGTCTGCATGGTTCCTCCTTAAAAGGTCCAGGGGGGCTGGATCTGCAAGGGCAGATCGTTGAGATAGGCGTAAGGGCTATCCGGTTCCAGGTCAAAGCGCAGCGCCACGGCGCATAGCCGGGGCAGGGAAACCTTGTGGAGCCGGTTCCAATCCCGGTCTCCATATTTATCGTCCCCCAACAGGGGATGGCCCAGATAGGCCATGTGGGCCCGGATCTGATGGGTGCGGCCGGTATGCAGATCCACCGCCAGCAGGGAGGCGTCCCCCTTGGTGGAAAGCACCTGGTAGCTGGTGACCATCTCCTTGGCCTCGGGGGCAGGGCGGGGCAGCACCTGGACCCTGGACCGCTGGGGGTCCTTCCAGGCGTAGGCCGTCCGGGTGGCCTGGGGCGGCTGGGGCCGGCCCTTGACCACGCAATGGTAGGTCTTATGGATTTGGCGCTGGGCAAAGGCCGCAAGCAGGGCGTCCCGGCAGGGGGCGTTCCGGGCAAAGAGCACCAGGCCCGTGGTGTTCACATCCAGCCGGTGGAGGGGATAGACAGGCCCAAACAGGCCAGCAAGCCGGGCTTCCAGGGTATCCGCCCCCGGGGCCTCGTCCGCTGCGGCGGTGGCCAGGCCCGTGGGTTTGTCCACTGCCAGCAGGTTTTCATCCTGGTAGACCAGCCGGAACCCCGCCGCCGCCCCAGCCATAGCCGGGGCAAAGCCGGGGGTATCCCAGGCGCCCCCCTGGGGCAGGGCGGTAAAGGTCATGGCCTTGTGCAGGGTAGGATGCTGGATGGTGAGGGAATAGGCCCAAAGGGCCAGCTGCTGCCCGGGCTTTGCCTGGGGATTGTAACGCTGGTCCCCGTAGAGGGGGAGGCCCGCCCCTGCGAATTGGAGGCGGATCTGGTGGTGGCGGCCGGTGTACAGGGCCACGTCCGCCAGGGTAAGGCCCTGGGCATAGGCCAGGGGCCGGTAGGACAGCCGGGCCGGCTTGGCCTCCGGGTCCTGGGCCTGGCACAGGCAGGCGCCCCCCTCCGGCAGCCGCCGGATATACCCCTGAAGCTGACCGCCTTCCCCGTGGCCGCAGGCCAGGGCAAAGTAACGCTTCTTGGCCCCGTGGCCCGCGAATTGGCTGCTGAGCCGGCTGGCCGCCTTGGAGGTGCGGGCAAATACCATCACCCCCCCGGCAGGCCGGTCCAGCCGGTGGACCAGGCCCAGGTATACGGCCCCGGGCTTGTGGTAGGCTTCTTTGATATAGGCCTTTAGGGCAGTGAGCAGGTCCAGATCCCCGCTCTCATCCGCCTGCACCGGCATGTTGGGAGGCTTGACCACCACCAATAGGTGGTTGTCCTGATACAGGATATCCATATCACCGATACCAGCGGCCGCTGGCCCCGCAGGGCAGCACCAGAGTCCCCCGGGAGATGGGTAAGCCCACCTCCCCGGCTTCGATCCGGCCGCCCCGGCCGGGCAGGGCGGCCTGGAGCACGTTGGAAAGCACCGTGGGCGCCAGGCCCGTGGTATAGGAATTGATCAGGAAAAACCGGGCTTCTGGGGACAGGAGCTTGCAGCATTCCGCCACCAGGGGGTAAAGGTTTTCCTCGATCTTCCACATTTCGCCCCCCGGGCCCCGGCCATAGCTGGGAGGGTCCATGAGGATCCCCTCATATTGCCGGCCCCGGCGCTGCTCCCGCAGCACAAATTTCATCACATCGTCCACGATAAAGCGCACGGGCTTGTCCCCCAAGCCGCACAGGGCCAGGTTTTCCTTGGCCCAGGCCACCATGCCCTTGGCCGCGTCCACATGGACCACCTCCGCCCCTGCCGCCGCCAGGGCGCAGGTGGCGCCCCCGGTATAGGCGAATAGGTTCAGGGCCCGGAAGGGCTTGGGCGCCTTTTTCACCAGGCCCCGCATCCAGTCCCAATTGACCGCCTGCTCCGGGAACAGGCCCGTGTGCTTAAAGCCCGTGGGCCGCACCTGGAAAGTCAGGTCCCGGTATTGGATGGTCCAGCTATCGGGCAGGGTCTTTGTGTATTCCCAATGGCCGCCTCCGGAGGCGGAGCGGATATAGCGGGCGTCCACGGACCGGGGCTCCTGCATGGGCCAAACCGCCTGGGGGTCCGGCCGCAGCAGCCGGACCTGGCCCCAGCGTTCCAGTTTATTGCCGTTGCCTGCGTCCAGGATCTCATAATCTTGCCAAGCGTCCGCCAAGTACATATGCATTCCCCCTAACGGTATAAAAAATGGAAAAGCCGGTGAAAAAAGGCTGTGGCCGCCGGGAGGGGGACACAGCCGGGAAGGGCGGGCCTCACGCGCCGGGCATGAGGGCTAAAAGGAAGTTGGAGCGGTAGAAGAAGGCGGAGAATACCGAGTGATCCACCAGGGCCTGCACCAGCTCGAATTGACCCAGAATGGTCAAGCCAATGGGCAGGAGCATAAACAGCAGAAACAGGGCGAACATGCCCCGGAGCACCCCCAGGCCCATGCCCAACAGGGAATCCCCGCTGCGCAGCAGGGGGAAGGACCAGGCATAGTCCACCCCATTGATGACAAAGGCCAGGATCAGCCGCACCAGGGCAAAGATGGCCAGGAACACCAAAATGTTGATAAACACGCACACAATGGTCTGGTTAAAATAATCCCCCAGGGTGGTGACTCCCTGGTCGGCAAAGGCTTCGGTGGCGATGTTTTCGCTGATCTCCTTGGCCATGGGGTAGGGAAGGTGGGCGTTGCTGATGATATCGGAAAGCTCCTGGGAGCTGATGGAGGAAATGTCCGCCCGGACATATTCCGCATTGGTGATATATTCGCTGCCCTCGGTGTAGTAGAGCATCATATTATATAGGGATTCGCTGGAGCGGATGCCGTTGGCACCTAGGGGCATAAACAGCAAGGCCAGCAAAATAGAAACCAGATAGGCGCCCAGGTTGAACAGGGCGGTCAAAAAGCCCCGATACAGCCCAGCCAGGGCAAATAGCGCCAGGATCACCAGCACGGCAATATCGATGGGATTCATAAACGCGCCTCCTTTTCCAGCTATTTCCCGGGGAATAGGCCGGATAAAATCCATGGTGGGTATGGGGCGTTGCGCCCCTGTTTGCCCCTACGCTTCCCCAGGGCAGCCCCTGGCGGCCGGGACCCGCCCAGGGACGCAGGAGGGGAGCAAACCCTTGGCCGCCCGCCTTATCGCAGGGCTGCCACATATAGGCCGTTGCCGCCGGTAAGCAGCAGATGGGTCTCCGAAAGCTTCTGGGCCCGGTCCACCGTACGGGGCAGGGCCACCGCATTGGTTTGCTTGCCTGTGGAGGAATACACATACAGGGTATCCTGGGTGCAGGCATATAGGTTGCCCCCTGCCAGGAACGCCCCCAGGGTGCCGGCAGGCAGCTGCACCGCGCTCACCGTGGCGCTGGCCGTTTCCCCTTCCGGCAGGGCATAGATCTTTACCGTGCCGCTGGCCCCGGCAGCGCCCCGCTCCCGGTACAGGAACAGGGGGGTGGAACCGGCGGTGGATACATCGCATAGCTCCCAGCCGTAAACCAGCAACCGGTAGGCTTCCGTATTCCCCGTGCGGGTGAAGCGGATCAGGTTGTTGGTGCAGCTGAAGAAAATGCTGTTTTGCGTGAACCATACCTGATCCACCAGCTGGCCCTGGATGGTCATGACCCCGGTGGTGTGGTTGGTGGCCAGGTTGTAGGTGGTCAGGGTGGAAAGGGGTAGGGAGCCCGCCGGAGCCATCTCCAGGGTCCATAGGGTATCGTCCTGGGTCTGGGCAAAGCCAAAATCCATCAATTCCCCATCCGGAAAATCCATTTGATCCGTCTGGGTCCCGGCCTTGTCATACACCTGCAGGGACATGGCCTGGCCTTCCCCCCGCAGCAGCACCGCCACGTGGTTTACCCCGCAGGCCACCTGCTCCACCTGCTGGGTAAAGGTCAAGGATTCCGCCGCGCCCAGGATCTGCACCGCCGTATCATGATACAATACGGATAGGGTGGGGGATGCCGCCAACTGCACCGACCCGGTGCTCACCTGGTAGGAGGCGTCTTTTTTCGCATCCAGCAGGTCGTCGTAGGTGAGCCGGTCCCCATACATATATAGGAACCCGCTGCCTGTAAATACATAATTCGTATCCGCCGTAAAGGGCAGCTGCTCTAAGCCTTGGCTCTGCTCCTGGCTGCCCGTCAGGGCAAATATGCCGTAGCCAGCCCCTGCCAGCACCAGCAATATCCCTAGGATCAGGCAGATCCGCAGCAAGGCCGAGCCCTTTTTGCGTACAATAAAGCGTCGCTTGCGCATAGTTCCTCCCTGGTGGCCAGCAGAGGGTCAACCCCGGAGCAGCACCGGAATCGCACCCGGCAATACCCGGAAAATAACCGGCGGCTGGCTTTTGAGCTCCCCATCCAGATCCACTGGCCCGCCTGCCGGGCAGGAAAGCTCCAGCTCCTGTACCTTGAAATAATCCACCTCCGCCAGATCCAAATGGGCGCCCTTTACAAAACGCACAATGGCAGGCAGAAATTTATAAAAGGGCATATCCTTTACCAAACATACGTCCAGCAGCCCGTCAAAGGGGTCCGCTTGGGGGGTGGCGTTCATGCCGCCCCCTAAATATTGGCCGTTGCCTGCCACCAGGATGAAACCCGTGGTCTCCGTGATCCCCTCCGGCCGCCGCAGGGTCAGCTTTAGCCGCCTGAGATGGAATAACGCCTCTGCAATGCCCAATAGATATGGCAACATGCCGTTGAGCCGCTTTTTATACTTTTCCACCCGCTGCAACACGTCCACGTCAAACCCATAGCCTGCCGCGTTGATGAAAAAGCAATCGTTGGCCATGCCTGCGTCCATGGGCCGGACTTGGCCATTGAGCACCACGTCCAGGGCCTCCAAGGGTTCCGTGGGCAGCCCCAGGGTCCTGGCCAGATCATTGCCTGTCCCTAAGGGAAGGATTCCCATTACCACCCCGGTACCATACAGGGCGGAGGCCACTTCGTTTACCGTACCATCTCCCCCCACGGCGATGATCCGCTTTTCCCCAGCGGCTACCGCCTGCCGGGTCAATTCCACCGCGTGGCCGGGATGCTCGGACCGGGCATAGCCGTAATCCACGCCCTTGGCGTCCAATATTGCCCGCAGCTGGGGAAAGTACTTTGCACCGCGGCCTGTGCCGGCCACGGGGTTCAAAATAAAAAACAGTCGCTCCATCCTACCATACCTCTATAGCCCCAGCGCCCAACAGACCCTGAAACCCCAAGATAATCCTTTTCCTATCATAATCGAAAAACCGCCAATTGTACAGCCGCCTTTCCGTGAACAAGCTGTGATATTTTGCATTGGCGTCCATATTCCTGTATAATAAACCCATACACCCAGGGCCTGCCCTGGGAAAAACCGCATGGAGGAGGCTGATCCCGTGGAGTTTACCAAAATGCATGGCCTGGGCAACGACTTTATCCTGGTGGAAGACTTGGACGCCGCCCTGCCGGAGGACCAATGCCCCAGCCTGGCCCAACAGCTTTGCCACCGCCGTACCGGCATCGGCGGGGACGGCCTGATGTTCATCCGCCGGGGGGAACAGGCCCCGGTGCGAATGCGCCTATACAACAGCGACGGCAGCCTGGCGGATATGTGCGGCAACGGCATCCGCTGCTTTGCCCGCTATGTCTACGACCATAAGATCCAAACCGCCACCCGCTTCCCCATCGAAACCGACGCCGGGATCAAGGAAGCCAGCCTTACCCTGACCGACGGCCAGGTCTCCGCCGTGGAGATCTCCATGGGGACCCCTGCCTTTGCCCGGCCCCAGATCCCCATGCTGGGCGGGGAGGGGGATTGCCGTTTGTCGGCCATAGAGGCCCTGGGCCGCAGCTTCCCTTGCAGCGCCGTTAATACCGGCGTGCCACACCTGGTGCTTTTCCTGGAGGAAGCCCTTTCGGAAGAGGAGCTGCTGCGCTATGGCCCCGCCCTGGAAACCCATCCCCTGTTCCCCAAGCGGACCAACGTGAACTTCACCCGGGTGCTGGACGAAAATACCCTGGAGGTGCGCACCTGGGAACGGGGCTGCGGCCGTACCCTGGCCTGCGGCACCGGCTCCTGCGCCGCCGCCGTATGCGCCGCCGTTGCCGGCTTTACCCGCCGCAACGTCCAGGTGCGCCTGGCCCTGGGCAGCCTGGCCATACGCTGGGCGGAGGATGGGAACATCTATATGGCCGGCCCCGCCGCGTATAGCTTCACCGGTTCCATTGCGTAATTTTCCAACATCCCTTCCCTTGTTTTTCGGGCAAAAGACCTAGAAAGACGGCTTTTTCCAAAGTTCGACGGCACCTCCCCTTGCTTTTGGATAGGAGACAGTGTAAAATATACCAGCAATAAAATTACGGCATCGTCCAAAACAAGGAGTGAATCAACCATGCCTAAAACCTTAGAAACAACCGCCCCCGTGCTGGAAACGGCAAAGGCGCCTGTGAAAGAAACCAAAAAGGATCAGAAAGCCCCCGCCAAAAAACCCCGCGCCCCCAAGGCCCCCGTCCAAAAGACCCAGAAGGTCTTTATCCAGTTCGGCGGCATGGAGTGGGAGGTGGATTCCCTGCTGGAGCAGGTGAAGGCCGCTTATGTGGCCCAGGGCCACCGGGCTTCCGCCATCCGGGACCTGAACGTATACGTCAAGCCCGAGGACGGCAAAGCCTACTATACCATCAACGACAAAACCAGCGACAGCATCGACCTCTAGTGCTACGCGCACGGCGGCCCTACGCGCACGGCGGCCCTACGCGGGCGGCGGCCCTACGCGGGCGGCGATAGTCGCGCAACAGCGGGTGGGGTTGCCCTGGGGCAGCGGCCCGCGGCAGGCGGGCTGTGCCGCCGCTGCCCGTAGGGCATGGGCAGCGGCTTTGCCCCAGGGGGCGGGATCGTTGCCGCGCCCCTTCCTACCATGGATTGGTGTGCCCGGCCCCATAGAGCGTGGGGCCGGGCTTTTCGCTGCCTTTTTGGCGGCGGTGGAAGCGATGGGAGAGCGCCGGGGCGGCGGGGGGGGGGGGCCCCCCCCCCCCCCCCCCCGCCGCGGCCCCCCCCCCGCCCCCCCCCGGGGGCCCCCCCCCCCCCCCCCCCCCCCCCCCCCCCCCCGCCCCCCCCCCGGGGGGGGGGGGGGCCCCCCCCCCCGCCCGGGGGGGGGGCGTGCCCGGGCGGGGGCCCCGCCGGGGGCCCACGCCCCCGCGGCGCCGCCGCCCCGGCGCACCGGCCCACCGCAAGGCAGCGCGGCGGAAGCCGCCGCATTGCCGCCGGACGAACGCTGCCAAAGGGGGAAGGTGGTTGTCGTGGGCCCGGCAGGCGTGAAGGCTCGCGTTTTCGGCTGGCGGTTTGCGGCGGTGGAAAGGGCCCAAATACAGCGAATTTTCATCTGTTTTCATTCGAATAGATCGGTTGACGTGCAAAAACAAAATCCATATCCCAAAGGAACACGCCGGCATTTTCTTATTCCGTATACAAAAAGTTAGCCATACTTTCCGGCGATTGAACAAATTGTGAACACTAAAAAAGCACCTTGTAGTTTTATTCTAAAAATGGTAATTTATAAAAAAGGGAATATAAAACAATCAGTTCTTATCTTGAATATGCGGAATGATTCACCTATTTGTTTCTGTAGTATTAGATTAAAGCGTATACCATTGTAAACCAAAGGAAAGGAGGCGAGCTCCCGTGTGCTAAGCAACCGATTTTTATTTTTTCTACCACGCAGGATAAACATAAAAATGAAAGGAGAAAATAAAAATGCGGAAAACAATTGCGGTAATTTTAAGCATAATCGTAATATTTCAATGTTCGGTTGTCTTTGCTGTTAACGATAATGAATTTGATGTAGAGTATACAATTGAGGGCAATGTGGTTATTGAAACGGTGACCATAGATGAAATCACCATTACGCGAGAAATTTTCCCGGATGGTTCGGCAACAATTGTTATCACAGAGGGAAATATTTCGCAGACTGTCACTCAAACAGAATCTTTT
Source organism: uncultured Eubacteriales bacterium (assembly GCA_900543475.1). Lineage (GTDB taxonomy): Bacteria > Bacillota > Clostridia > Christensenellales > CAG-138 > Pelethousia > Pelethousia gallinarum. Next base: position 1,436 of record UQRU01000059.1, on the reverse strand, counting down.
GATTATGAATTGTTTTATTCCTTAGCAACCCAAACTAATATGCAGGAAATTAGTCCTATCCCCCATGATGATGATATTCAAACTCGGGGAAGCGAAATAACCGGCTCACAGTTTCAACATTATCCGTATACCCCCATTACGCAAACTTTTACGCGAACCCAAATAGATAATATACGAGATGCTGGGATTTCGTATGTGCTAGGGCTACTTGCTACCTCCGGGATACCTGGGGCGGGACTTTTTGCATTTGCTAGTATAATCGTTGCATTAGTTGGAGCCAATTCTCCTTCAAAAATGATTGTAACCACTACAGTGAACGAAGTACGGACGGTATATGATAATCAATATTATTGTCATTGTCATCACCTTGTTATAGAGTCTTACGATTCCGAAAACCATTATATTGGAACGACGCGTGATTATTATCAAACTATTGGTGTATAATGTAACCCTGACGAAAAAGGAGCAAAGGGAATGCGCTTAGATAAACGCACGCTTAAACAAAATATGCTCGTCATCGCACCCGTTCTATTATACTTTGGCATCCAATTTAGCGGCTGGGGCTTTCCTTCTTGGAAAGAGCTGCTCCCCAGTTCTGCGCAAATATTTGTGCTGGTGGGCGGGGCGTCTGGGGTGTTGGCGACGGTTGTGTATTACACCTGCCTATTTATCCATGTTTATCGCAAGGATGACCCGACGGCGAAGCATATGCTGGCCAAGATCCCCGTTGCCCAGTTGCTTATCTTCTTCTTTTTCTATATAACCTATTTTGTGCGTCCGTATTAAGGCAAAGGATCTGGGGGCGGCTTGACCGCCGCTGTAACATGTGCCCAGGGTAAAAGGAGCAAGGAAATGGGGAAACGTACCTTTAAGCAGCACATGCTCATTGACGCGCCCTTACTATTATACTTTGGAATGAGTAAAAGCGGGTATCACTTTGTCCGGTGGAAATCGCTATTGCCTCCCGGCATACAGCAAAGAATTCTGTATGGCGGCATATCGACGGTGATGGCAATCGCTGTATATTACACCTGCCTGTTTATCCATTTTTATCACAAGAAGGATGACCCGATAAGGAAGGGTATGCTGGTTTCGATCCCCCTTGCCCAGCTGGCGATCGTCGTTCTTTTCTATATTACATACTTCACGACATACTTCACGGCCCCATATTAAAGGCAAAGGATCTGGGGGCGGTTTGACCGCTTCCTTTTTTGCTGCCTTTTGGCGTTGGGGGAAAGCACCCCCGGGTCCGTCCCATCCCCCTGCTTCCCATGGGCAACCGCCATAGGGCCGCCGGAGGTGCGCCGGCGTGGGGGAGGGGGAAGGCGTTGGGGTGCGCGGGGGCGGCGGCGGGGCGCGAAGCGCCCTGAAAAGCAGGGGCGAGGCTTTGCCTCCGGCCCCTGCTTTTTTGTTTGGCAGGCCCGGGGGCCCTTGGG
>UQRU01000058.1 GCA_900543475.1 uncultured Eubacteriales bacterium | reverse complement strand
TGGCCGCGCCGTAGGCGCAAGGGAGCTATGAAAACCTCGAAAAAGTGGCGCAAGCCACTTTTTCGACAGCCTGAGGGCCCGGCGGCAAACCTGCCGCCGGGCCCTCCCCGTCTTTCCGCCGGCCGCTATGCCCGGCGCTTTTTTCGCAGATCCCATAACCATCCCAGCAATACCGTGGCCTGATAGACCATCAGCCAAATTAGCCAGGCGTTGCTGGTGGCGCCGCCCCCTGGGTCCGTCCCCTGGACCGCAAACGCCAGGCCCAACGCCAAGCCCAGCAGGTACCCGCCGGAAACGCAAAAGCCAAAGACCGGCAGCTTCCGCCACCAGGCCAATAGCAGGTAAACAATGCCCAGCGCCAGCAGGATCGTCGGCCACTGCTTCATGCCGTGCAAGGAAAACAGGCCGTACCGGGCCACCAGGTAGGCCAACAACAAACAAGCCGCTTGCCAGAGGGCCATTTTTTTGGTTTTTTCCATAGCCATCCTCCTGTTTCGTTCACCGTCTTGATTTTTGCCTCCCCTAGGCTCACCGGTTCATCTCATAGATCCGGGCCAACCCTTCCAAGGTCAGGGTGGGGTTCACCAGGTCGATGCGGTTGGTGCCGCTGGCGATCATGCTGCTCATGCCCCCGGTGGCGATGGTTTTGATTTCATACCCCAGCTCCGCCTCGATCTGCCGGATAATGTAATCCACCTGCCCCACATACCCTAGGATAAGTCCCGCCCGGATACCGTCCTCCGTGTTTGTCGCGATGACCCGGGTGGGCGGAAGAAATTCCACCTTGCTCAGCTGGGCCGCCTTGGTCACCAGGGCGTCTGCGGAAACCATCAGCCCGGGACAGATCAGCCCCCCTAAAAAGGCCCCTTCTCCATCTACCACGCTGAAGCTGGTGGCGGTGCCAAAATCCACCACCGCCAAAGGCCCGCCATAGGTCTGATAGGCCGCCACCGCATTGCAGATCCGGTCTGCGCCCAGCTTCTCCGGATAATCGTACAGGATCTTTAGCCCCAGGTTCATGCCGCTATGGACCACCAGGGGGTGCAGGCCATGGAAATACAGCTCGCACATATGCTCCAGGGTATAGTTGATTCCCGGCACCACGCTGCTCATGATGATCCCCTCCACCGCTGTGGTGGGAATCGCCAAGTGATGGAAAAAGGTCTCCATCCGCACCCCGTATTCATCCGCCGTACGTTTTTGATCCGTGGCCAGCCGCCAGGATGAGCGCAGCTTGCCTTCAAAAAACAAGCCGGTCTTGATATTGGTGTTCCCCACATCCATTACCAGGAGCATAGGGCATCCCCCTTTTCTACATATTATATATAGATATATAGTGGTACATCATTTTATTTTAGCCCTACCCGGTTATTGCCGGTGCAGATAGGCCATACACGCCTTGCCGATGGCGCTGCACAGCAGCAACGCCGCCACCGCTTCCAGCACCCCGTTCACCGCCACCACCCCCAGCAGGGTTTTCAATAGGGCGGCTCCCAAGTTTTCCCCGGCCACCCCCATTGCCGCGGCGGTCTGTTCAAAGGCAAGCACATATAAGCCTCCCAAAAAGAATACGGTATTGGTCAAGCTGCCCGCCACCGCAGCCGTTCCCATGGCTAGCAGCTCCTTACCGGTTTTGGCCATGCCCTTGTAGATCAAGCCGCTAAACAGGCCGGTAAGCACCCGGGGCAAAAAGATGATGGCCAAAACCAAAACAAGGTTATACGGACCAAAGCCCGTCCCCGTCCCCAATACGATGGCGGCGGTGGCGTCCGGGGTGGAGAAGCAGCGGATCAAGCTGGTGAGGCCAAAAATGCCCCCCAGCAGGGCCCCGCCCTTGGGCCCGTGGACATAGCTGCCCACGATCACGGGAATATGTACGGTGGTAATGGCTGCAATGGGTAAATAAATAAATCCCAATGGGGTTAAGCCCAAGATGAAAATCAGCGCCGCAAACAGGGCGTATAATACCAACTTTCTGGTATCCATGTGCTTTTCCATACAATCCGTCTCCTTATTTACGCATTTTTCACAAATGCTCTCCGCATTCCCGGCCCTGCCGGGATGACTGATTTTACCACATTTGACCGGGGTTCGTAAACAGGTTCCCGCCTCCGGGGCCCCCCTTCCAGCTGGCAAGCCTTGGTTTTGCGCCCCGTTTTTGGCCATGTCCCTTTGGCTGGCCAATGTTTCAATATTCTTCATAATCTATCCCTTTACAGAAAGCGCGCATATCTCGTATAATCAAAGGGACTGGATATTTAGGGCTTGTCCTGCCCTGGGCGGGCGGCCATCCCCTGGTCTCTGGCGGAGATAGACAGGGGCATCCTGTCGTTTTATTTAAGATTACTTTAAGGATGAGGTTTAGAATATTTTATGGAGACTGAAGTACATACCAACAGACGCAAAAAAAAGAAAAAAAACGGCTCTGCTTTACGGGTGGCAATCATTGTGTTGCTCAGCCTGATTTTGGTGGTGGGCAGCGTTTTCGCATTCCTTTATCTGCGGGATCAATATAATGCCAACCTGGAGCAAAGCATCCTGAACGCTACTGAATTCCATGAAGGCGTCACGATCGGCGGGGTGGATGTTTCCGGCATGTCCCCCGAGGAGGCGAAGCAGGCCCTGGTCGCCTTGGAAGATGAGATCAAGGCGGGCATCTACTTCAATTTCCTCTGCGACGGCAAGACCTTTACGGCGGACAGCAGCTATTTTGACATCGCCTTTGATACCGATTCTGTTCTGAAAGAGGCCATGGATCTGGCCCGTTCCGGGGACTTGGAATCCCTTAAGGCCGAGCTGGAAGATATCAAGACCAATGGCCGGGACTTTGAATTGACCTATACCGTCACCCCCACCCGGGTGGAGGAATTCATCCATTCCTTTGCGGACTCCCTCACCACCCCGGCGGTGCCTGCCTCCGTGGCCGTTCGGACCCTGCCCATCAATCCGGATACCCAGGCCCAGGACGCCCAGAACATCGCCCTGCCAGAGGATGGCAGCATTACGGATATGCGGGATCTGTTCTTTGACTTCAGTCCCTCGGTGGATGGCTACGGGGTGGATATCGCCGCCCTGATGGAGACCGTGGAAGCCCGCACCGCCAGCAAGGATTTCGGGGACGTGGAAGTGGAAATGGCCAACATCCCCGCCGATGTCACCGTGGAGACCCTCAAGGAGACCCTGGTGCTTCGGGGCAGCGCCTCCACCTCCTATGAAAGCACCCGCCGCAATACCAACCGGGTATTCAACCTGAAAAAGGCCACCGGCCTTTCCTATGGCATTGTTTTGCAGCCTGGGGAGGAATATTCCGCCAACACCATCCTGGGGGATCGGTATGAAAGCACCGGCTGGAAGCCGGCCCCGGCGGTGATCGGCGGCGGCTCCGGTACGGAAGATCAGCCTGGCGGCGGCGTTTGCCAGATCTCCACCACCGTATATAACGCGGTGCTCAAGAGCGACCTGGAGGTCACCTACCGGCGGAACCATTCCTCTGTGAGCGGCTATATCGAAGGCGGCCTGGACGCCACCATCAATACCGGCACCATCGATTTCACCTGGAAGAACAATACCGAAAGCCCCATCTATGTGTTCACCTGGGTGAATACCGAGGACTATACCGTGAATTGCCAGATCTACGGCCAGCCCTTCCCGGATACCTTCGACACCATTGAGCTGTCCTCCGAGCTGGTGGAGACCATCAAGCCTTCGGAAACCCCGGTGTACGAGGCCCAATCCTGGATCACCGCCCCCTTCTGGATGGTGTATAAGAGCTCCAAAAACGGCTACATCTATAAGAGCTATGCCTCCTATCTGAAGGACGGGGTCGTGGTGGAGACCAAGGAGATCGCCACCAGCAAATATAACGCCCACGACCTGACCTACTATGTATGGCCGGGCTATGTACCCGGCACGGTCCTGGACCCCGCCTATGAGATCCGGGAGACCGAGGACGGCGGCACCGAATTGGTGAACCCCTCCCTGTTCCTCCCGGCTACGGACGCGGCCATCCAATAAGGCCCCTTTCCCCGTATTTTCCGCCCCGGTCTTCCGGGGCGTTTTTCGTTGGCCTTTGGCCCATCGTCCCGGGGATGGGGAGGCCCCGGCGTCCCGGCGGGGGGGCGGAAAATTCCAAACTTTAGAGCCCGGCAAATTTTTTGCCGGGCTCGACGGTTTTGCCAAGAAGCAGCCTTACTTCTTGGTTTTCGGGTTGAACAGCAGGGCGTTGAGGTAGCCGAACAGGATGGCTGCGGCCACCCCGCCTGCGGTGGCGGAAATGCCGCCGGTAAAGGCGCCCAGCCAGCCGTTTTCCATGGCCCCCTCCATGGCGCCGGTGCCCAGGGCATAGCCAAACCCCGTCAGAGGGACGGTGGCGCCGGCCCCGGCCAGATCCACCAGGGGCTCGTAGACCCCCAGCGCCGTAAGCACCACCCCGGTGGTCACGAAGATCACCAGGATCCTGGCGGGGGTCAAACGGGTCAGGCTGATGAGCAGCTGGCCGATGACACAAATGCCGCCCCCCACTGCAAAAGCCCATAAATATTCCATGGATTCTCCCTCCCCTATTTCCGTTCCAGCACCACCCCGTGGGCAATGCCGGGAATGCTGTCGCTCTGCATCCCGCTGGTAGGGCTCATCAGGGCGCCGGTGGCCATAAATAAGATCCGCCGCAGATCTCCCTGCTCGATCTGGTTGAGCAGATACCCGTTCAATACGCTGGCGGAACAGCCGCATCCGCTGCCGCCGCAATCTACCTTTTGCTTGCTGGAAAAGATCAGGTTGCCGCAATCCAGATGCCGCCGGCTGGCGTCCACCCCATTATCCCGGCACAGCTCCAAGAACATTTCGCTGCCAAAGCTGCCCAGGTCCCCGGTGACGATCAGGTCATAGTCCCGTATGCTGCGTCCTGTTTCGCTCAGGTGGGCGCAAAGGGTGTCCGCCGCAGCTGGAGCCATGGCAGCCCCCATGTTGGTGGTGTCCGTGATCCCCAGATCCACCACCCGGCCGATGGTGGCGGCGGTAATGAATACGTTGCCATAGAGCATCTTACCGGTATAGCCTTCATAGGCCAAAATGCTGCTGCCTGCCCCGGTAACGGTGCGCTGGGCGGTGGGGGTAGTCTGGCCGCCCATCTCCAGGGGGGAACGGAATTGCCGCTCCGCCGTACAGAAATGGCTGGTGGCTGCGCAGGCCACTCGGCCGGCATAGCCTCCGTCGATGAGCATACTGCCGATCAGCAGGCTTTCCGCCATGGTGGAGCAGGCGCCGTACAAGCCCAGAAACGGGGTTTTCAGCTCCCGGGCGGCAAAGTTGGCGGAGATGATCTGGTTGAGCAGATCGCCTCCCAGCAGGCAATCCATGTCGCCGCTTTCCAGCCCGATCTTATCCAGGGCCCGACGCACGGACTGCTCGAACATTTTGCGTTCCGCCTTTTCCCAGCTTTCCTCCCCCCAGGTATCGTCTGTGAGCACCTCGTCAAAGTAGCCCCCCAAAGGGCCTTGGCCCTCCAACTCCCCTACGATGGCCGCCGAGGCAATGACCCGGGGCGGCTCGGTAAAAAGCAGGGTCTGCTTCCCTGCGCGCTTGCTTTTCATGGGCCCTCCTTTACGCCAGTAGGCAGGTGAGCAGCCCCACCAGGATGGAGGCGCTGATGCCGTATACCAGCACCGGCCCCGCGATGGAAAACAACTTGGCTCCCACCCCCATCACATACCCTTCCCGTTTAAATTCCATGGCCGGAGACACGATGGAGTTGGCAAATCCCGTGATGGGCACAATGCTCCCCGCCCCTGCCCAGGCCCCGATCTGGTCATAGACCCCCAAGCCCGTAAGGGTCGCCCCCAGGAATACCATGACGATGGAGGTAAAGGCGGCCACATCATCCCCCTGTAGCGCCAGGCTCTTTTCGCCAAAGTCCCGCACCGCCTGGCCGATGCAACAGATGATCCCCCCGGATACAAAGGCCCGCAGGCATTGCAGGGCGATGTTCCGCCGGGGCATTTTTTCATTGACCCGCTGTTGGTATTGCTTTTGCCGGGCCGTTTCATTGTTTCCCATTTTGCATATGCTCCTTATCTTATCCGTTCCTGGGGTGCTTTGCCCCGGGGCTTCGCTCCGCCCGCACGCCGTATACCCGCGCCGTATAGGGCCGGTAACGGATCTCCCGCTCCGTATGAAGGGGGCCCGCCGGGTCCCCGGACGGTAAGGCAGTATACCCTTTATCTTGCATCCCGTTCCTCACCCTCGCGCCAAACGAATTTTGAACCGCCGGACGGGGCGCTCCGTTGCTGGGTAAAGCCCAAATACAGCAACAGGGACCCCGCCAATAGGGCTACCCCCAACAAAATAAAAAACAAATACCGTTTTCCCTTGGTCATATGGACCCTCCTGTTGTTTGCTGTAGCTAGTTTGCGCTGGCGGCGGTATTTTATGTTGGGTTTTGGTTTGAAGCCGGGACTTTTTCCTTTTTCCAACAAAAAAATAAGCGGGGGTCCCCGCTTTAACCTTGGGGCCAGACGCCCCCCACCGTTTATTCCAGGTTTCCATGGCTCCTTTGCGCCAGCAAAGATCCCAGCGCTCCGGGGGGGGGCGGCGGGCGGGGGGGCGCCCCCCCCAAAAACCCGGGGGGGGGGGGGGGGGGGGGCGCCCCCCCCCCCCCGGGCGGTTTTGGGGCGGGGCCCCCCCCGCCCCCCCCCCCCCCCCCCCCCCCCCCCCCCGCCGCCGCCCCCCCGGAGCGCTGGGATCTCCCGCCGGCCTCCCAGGCCATTGCCAATTATCCCCTGCCTTTTCCTACATCGTAGCAAGCGCGGCGCGCCCGATGCGCGGCGCGCCAGCACATTCCCAAACCCCTAGCCCGTTTTCCCCCGCTTTTTTAAAAGCGGGCGGGGTGCGGGGCAAAGCCCCGCAAAAAGGGGGACAGCGCAAATTGTCCCTAGCCTGCCAGAATGGTTTCCAAGGCCTCCAGACAGGTATCCACCTCCTGGGGAGTATTCCGATGCCCAAAGGCAAAGCGCACCGTACCCTGGGGGAAGGTACCCAAGGTCTTGTGGGCCCGGGGGGCGCAATGCATCCCGCACCGGGTCATGATCCCGTATTCGCTATCCAGTTGGAAGGAAACCATGGCGTTGTCCAAGCCAGCCTGGGTGAAGTCCAGGGAAACGGTGGCCACGCGGCCTTCTAGGCCGTCCATGCCTGCAATGCGTACGTTTTTCAGAGTGCGGGCCCCCGCCAGGAAGCGTGCGCAAAGGGCCATTTCGGTCTGGTAGATCTTGTCCAGCCCGGTTTCCTGGATGTAAGCCAGGGCTGCGTTCAGCCCGGCGATCCCCGGCAAGTTCATGGTGCCGCTCTCAAACCGGTCAGGCAAGAAATGGGGCATGAATTCCGTATCGGAAACGCTGCCGGTACCGCCGCTAAGCAGGGGTTCGATCTGCTGGGCAAAATCTTCCCGGATCACCATACCGCCGATGCCCTGAGGGCCCAGCAGGCCCTTGTGCCCGGTGAAAGCGATGGCGGCGGCGTGGAGGTCTTTCATAGAAAGGGGTAGGATGCCTGCGGTCTGGGCAGCGTCCACCACAAAGGGGATGCCCTTTTCCTTGCATAAGGCGCCCACCGCCTGGATGGGCAGGATGGTGCCGCAGATGTTGGAGGCATGGGTCATGACCACCAGGCGGGTATCGGGCCGAAGCAGCGCCTCTACCCGGGCTATAGGCAGGGTACCGTCCGGATCGGCCTGGGCCGCGTCAAAGGCGACCCCCTGGGCCGCCAGCTGGTTCAGGGGCCGCATGACTGCATTGTGTTCCATGGAGCTGACCACCACATGATCCCCCGGCTTTAAGAACCCCTTGAGGATCAGGTTCAGCGACTGGGTCACGTTGCCGGTAAAGCACACGTCTTTGGGGTCCTGCCAATCAAAGAGCTTGCATAGCATCTCCCGGGTATCCAATACCATATCCGCCACTGCATAGGCGCCTTCATAGCCGCCCCGGTTGATGTTAAAGCCCGCGTTCTCCAGCAGCGCCGCCATGGCTGCGCCCACCCCTGGCGCTTTGGGGAAGGATGTGCTGCCATTATCAAAGTAAATCATCGCGCATTGCCTCCTGGGTATTTCTCCTGGTATAGTATAACGCATCCCCTGCGGTTTGTCCCGAATTATTTCTTATACTTTATAGATGTTATTTTTTAGCCTGCCTCCCAAATCCCTGCTACGGCCCTTGCTGCGGCGGATGAAAAACCGCTGATAATTAGGCTATTTTTCTTGCTTTTCCCGCAGATTTCCCAAAGGAGCGAAGATGGGGAGCATGGTTTGTTCATAGATTTTTTCTATTTCATATTTATTTTTTATCCTATTTTCTATTTGTTTTTATCCACGGTCGCCGCTATGATGAAGTTGCCTAAAAAGGCGCACACAATCATTCATCTTTATGGAGGTATCATACGCATGAACTTCATCAAAAAGCATGGCCTGGTCATTTTGTCCGGGCTGGTGGTGGGCATCATCGCCGTGGCGCTGGTGGCCTTTGGCAACCCGAAAAACATGGGCTTCTGCATCGCCTGCTTCCTGCGGGATATCGCCGGCGGCGTAGGTATGCACCGGGCGGAGATCGTCCAGTATGTCCGGCCTGAGATTATCGGCCTGGTGCTGGGCGCCCTTATCATGAGCCTGGTGGGCAAGGAATTCGCCCCCAAGGGCGGCAGTGCGCCTTTGACCCGGTTTGTGCTGGGCTTCACCGTCATGGTTGGCGCCCTGATGTTCCTGGGCTGCCCCCTGCGCATGGTCATCCGCATCGGCGGCGGCGACCTGAACGCCATCGTGGGTTTGGTTGGCTTTGTGGTGGGCATCCTGCTGGGCATCCTGTTCCTCAACAAAGGCTTTACCCTGCGCCGGGCCTATGACCTGCCCAAGCTGGAAGGCTATCTGCCCAGCGCCATTTCCCTGGGCCTGCTGCTGGTGCTCACCCTGGGCGCTGGCCTGCTCTTCTTCAGCGAAAGCGGCCCCGGCTCCATGCGGGCCCCCATCGCCGTTGCCCTGATCGCCGGCCTGATCGTCGGCGCCCTGGCCCAGAAGTCCCGCCTGTGCATGGTGGGCGGTATCCGGGATGCGGTCATGTTCAAGGACGGCCATCTGCTCTATGGGTTCATCGCCATTTTTGTTGCCGTGCTGCTGGGGAACCTGATCAGCGGCGCTGGCGTGAACTTTGCCTTTGAAGGCCAGCCCGTCGCCCATACCGACGGCCTGTGGAATGCCCTGGGCATGGTGCTCACCGGTTTCGGCAGCGTGCTGCTGGGCGGCTGCCCCCTCCGGCAGCTGATCCTGGCCGGCAGCGGCAATGGGGATAGCGGCATCGCCGTGCTGGGCATGACCGTGGGCGCAGCTTTCTGCCACAACTTCGGCTTGGCTTCCTCCGCCGACGGCCCCACCGCCAACGGGAAGATCGCTGTGATCATCTGCCTGGTGGTGGTCGCCATCATCGGCCTGGCCAACATCCAGAAGCAAAAGGACTAACACCCTACGCCGACCCGTCCCAAAGGGGGGTTCCCAAATTCCCCCTTTTGGGGTATGATCTTAGCTGATAAGGAAGGAGTATCCGGATTATGAAACAGATCGATGCTTGCGGCCGGGCTTGCCCGGAACCCGTCCTCATGACCAAGCAGGCCCTCAAGGCGGACCCTGCCGGCGTCCAGGTCCTGGTGGACAACCAAGTAGCTGTGGCCAACATTTCCCGCTTTGCCCAAAACGGCGGCTATCAGGTCAGCGTGGCGGACAAGGACGGCTTATTTACCCTGACCATTCAAAAATAAACCTATGCAATATCTGGCAACCTTTTATACCCATTTTGCAGCCCAATCCTTTGCCCGGCGCTTGAAAAAGCAGGGCATTGCGGGCAAAATGATGCCTACGCCCCGGTCTGTGAGCGCTTCCTGCGGCAGCTGCGTTTCCTTTGACCTGGAAGGGGATTTCTTGCCCCTGCTGGTAGAGGATACGGAGGCGGTGTATTTGCAGGAAACGACCGGCTTTGTCCGGATCTGGGCCCAGGAAGGCTAAGGCCTTTCAGGTTGCCAGGGTTGCCGGCCTCCCTTAACGGGACAGGGCGGCAAGATAGCTAGCATCAGGGGACATGTCCCAGGGGGCATGTCCCTTCCCTTTGCCTTTGGCGGGCCTTGTACGGGGCGTTGGAAGATGCTACAATGAACCATGGAACCAGCATAGAAAGGAGCGGCCTCATGTCTGAAGGGGAAAAGATTTACCTTTCCAAGATGACCTCCTGCGGCGGCTGAGCGGCTAAGATCGGGCCGGGCGTCCTGGAGGATATGTTAACCGGCTTGCCTCGCATGTCGGACCCCAATCTATTGGTGGGGATGGAGACCAGCGATGATGCAGCCGTATACCGGGTAAGCGACCAGCTTGCCATCATACAAACCGTGGATTTTTTTCCGCCCATGGTGGATGATCCCTATACCTTTGGCCAGGTGGCGGCCTCCAATGCCCTGAGCGATATCTATGCCATGGGCGGCGCCCCCAAGCTGGCCTTGAACCTGCTTTGCTTCCCCTCGGACAAGCTGCCTCCCCAACACGTACGGGCCATCCTGGAGGGAGGCGCGGACAAGGTGGCTGAAGCCGGCGCCTGCCTGTGCGGCGGCCATACCATCGAGGATAAGGAGCCCAAATATGGCCTCTCCGTCACCGGCTTTGTCCATCCTGACCGGATCATGGCCAACAGCGGCGCCCGGGAAGGGGACCTGCTGATCCTCACCAAGGCCCTGGGCAGCGGCATCCTTACCACTGCCGCCAAGGCGGATATCCTGCCAGACGACGCCTATCAGGCCCTGATCCGCACCATGACCACCCTCAATGCCGGGGCCCAACGGGCCATGGAAGGGCTGGCGGTGCACGGCTGTACGGATATCACCGGTTTCGGCCTCTTGGGCCACGCCGCCGAGATGGCCCAGGGCAGTAACCTGAGCCTGCGGCTTATGGCCGGTACCCTACCCCTTTTGCCCCAAGCCCGGGAGCTGGCCCAGGAGGGGATCATCCCCGCCGGCGCCTACCGGAACCGGGCGCATTTGGAGGGCAAGGTTTCCTTCCATGCCGCCGTCCCCCTGGATGTGGCGGACATCATGTTCGATCCCCAGACCGCCGGCGGGCTCTTGATCAGCGTGGCGCCCCAGGATGCGGAGCGGCTGCTGGACGCCCTGGGCCAGCAGGGCGTCCAAAACGCCCGCCTCATCGGGGAAGTCTGCCAGGCCGAAGACGAATACATCCTGGTGGAACCCTAAACCGGCTCCTTCCCAGCTATGCCATAAGACGGCGGTAAAAGCCCTCGCCTGGGTATGCCGGGCCCTATAGTTGTAATATTTTTACTTTTCTCAGCGTGCGATTCCCGTCTCCCTTTGTGGCGTCGTTGCGGCCCCGGGGGGGGGCGGCGGGGGGGGGGTTGGGCCCCCCCCCCCCGGGGGGGGGCCCCCGGGGCCCACATCCCCCAACCCCCCGGGTTGTGTGTCCCCGGGGGCGCGGGGCCGGCCCGCCACACCCCCCCATCCGGGGGGGGGCCGGGGGCCCCGCCGGGGTTGGGGTTGGGCCGGGCCCGTGTGCCCCCGGCCCAAACGCCGCCCCCCAGGCGCCCTTGCGTTCTTTGCCGTCTCCTGGCTAGCTGTTATCCCTTGGCTCGGCCTTTCCTACCGCATCCCCACCACCGGTGTCTGGAGCCCCTGCCCCGCGAAGGGGGCGGCGGCGTTTATAGGCCTGGGGCTGGGCCCCGGGCCTATAAACTGGGCCGGCTGCCGGGCGCAGCCCGGCGGCGGC
>UQRU01000057.1 GCA_900543475.1 uncultured Eubacteriales bacterium | reverse complement strand
GCGTTTTTCCCGGCGCGCGGGGGGGGGGGGGGGGTGGGGGTGTGGGGGGGGGGGGGGGGGGCCCCCCCCCCCCGGGGGCGGGGGGGGGGGGGGGGGGGCGCAGAGCGCCCGCAAAGGCGCGGCTAGGGGCCTTGGCCCCCGGCCGCGCCTTTGGTTTTGGGGCCGGGCTTTGCCCGGCCCCAAAACGCCGCCGCCCCCCCGGGGCGTAGCGGGGCGGGGAAGGAAGGGAGCAAGCACGCCCCATTCCGACGCCTTAGCCTTGCAATTCTTTGGGAAAATGGGTACAATAGCTACGCGGATAAATTTGTAAAAGGAATTGGTGTATGGAACAAGAAACGAAAACGCTGCAATTTGAACCGGTACGCCTGGAAATGCGGGAGCTGGTACACCGGTATATCAAGCCCCTGCAGGTGGAAAATTCGGAGTATACCTTTCCCAGCCTGCTCATGTGGGGACAGGGTGGATATATCCATATTGCCCAGGAAATGGATGTATTGTACATTCTTTATACCTTCCCCCACCTGGCGCCCTTCATGCTGGCGCCTCTGCCTCTGGACCCAGCGGATTATCCCCGGGCCATTGCCAGGGCGGCGGCGCATCTAAGGGGGATGGGTTATGCCCCTTCCTTCCGGGGGATCGCCCAGGCATGGGCTCCCTATTTTGAAGCGGCGGGGTATATTTTGGAGGAAGACCGGGACAACTTCGATTATGTATATAATATGGAAGATCTGCGCACCCTTACAGGGAAACGCTACCATGGGAAACGGAACCATATCAACCAGTTCCTTTCCCAATATACCTATACCTATGAGCCGGTGACTCCGGCGCTGGTTCCGGAATGTATGGAGGTCTATGAAAAATGGCTGGAAGGCCGGGACCTGGAGGTATTTGGCGTCCGGGGGGAACGGGTGGCGTTGGAGATCGGTTTTGCCCATATGCAGGAGCTGGAGCTGGTCGGCGGGGCCATCCGCATGGACGGTAAGCTGCGGGCATTCAGCCTGGGGGAGCGGATCAGCCAGAATATGGCGGTGATCTACTTTGAAAAGGCGGATGCAGATGTCCCGGGATTGTACCCGCTGATCAACCGGGAGTTTGTGGCCCACGCCTGGACGGATGTGCGCTATATCAACCGGGAGGAGGACATGGGTCTGGAGGGGCTGCGCCGGGCGAAATTATCCTATTACCCGGCCTATTTGCTGAAAAAATATCGCGCCCGGCTCCCGGAATCCCCGCTGGTATAATGTTACAAAGCGTTAACAGAATGTTACAGGGATGGGGATTTCTTGACGGACAGCCTGCTTTAAGGTACAATCGTTGTAAACGGTGGCTTGGGCTTTGGCGCAAGCCGCGCTTTGGGAAAATCTATACATAAGGAAGGAAAAGCAAAATGCCAAGTGACGCCCTCTCCGGCATCTCCAGTTTCATGAGCAGCGGCGGGCTGCTGATCATCCTGATGATCGGTATGTTCGCACTGATGATCATCCCCCAGCGCAAGCGTGAAAAGAAGATCAAAGATATGCTTGCCGCCATCAAGGTAGGGGATCGTGTACGCACCATCGGCGGTATTTACGGCACTGTCAGCGCCCTGCGGGACGATATCGTCACCCTGACCGTGGGCCCGGACAAAGTTCGCCTGGTATTCGCCCGGGGCGCCATCGCCAACGTGGAGAACGTGCCGGTGGAAGCCACCATGGATGACGGCGTGGCCGAAACCAAGTAATAATCTCCCCATGGGGAGAAGGGCAGCCGGTTCATGCATTTGCCGGCAGCAGCGAAAAATGTATCCCTTGCTTTTGCGGGAGGATTGGCGTAGCCATTCCTCCCTTTGCTATGGGGAATCCTGACGGCCCCTGCCATATGCAGGGAAAATCCGCATAGCCCAAAAGATTGCCGCATATATATGGTTAGGAACCCAAATCATGGATATGCGGAGGTGGCCCATGCAAGCGACGCGCACTTTGGCCAGGCCGGCCAGAAAACCCCAGGCAAAACCCCGTCCCCCGGTGTTGGTCCTTTTGCGGGCCGCCCTGTGGGGGGTGCTGGCCAGCTTGGGCTTGGTGGTACTTTATGCGGTTGCCCTGCGGCAAAATTGGCTGGGCACGGATACCATGGGAGCGGCCACCACTGCCATCAAGGTGCTCTGCGCGGCCTTTGCCGGGCTCCTGGCCCGCCGGGCCACGGGCAGCCGGTATTGGCTTTGGGGGATGCTGGGCAGCGTCCTGTACAGCCTTTTGGCTTTTTTGCTCTTTTCCCTGCTGTCCCAGACCTTTATCCTTTCCCTGGCCATTCTATCGGATGTGGCTATGGCGGCGGCAGCCGGCTTGTTTGGGGTGTTGGTGTGGCAAATGTTTAAATAACCCTTGTAAGGCAATTGCCCGTCATGTATAATGTTATAGAAGTATGTTGGATTTGTTGGAGGATTTTTTTATGAAGCATATCGTTACCATCGAAAAGCCCTGCATCAACGCTTCTGCAAATACCGGCTGTGGCGAGTGCCAGGCTTCCTGCCAGTCTGCTTGCAAGACGTCCTGCACCGTGGCCAACCAGAAGTGCCAAAAGCAGGCTAAGTAAGGCAGGGGACCCCTGCCCATACGCGAAATGCCATGATGAGCAGTAATTTTGCATGAATTACTGCTTTTCCTTTGCAGTGGGGCAGGGGTTTGCCCGCCAATCAGCCTATCCGTACAGGCCCGCTGCCATAAGAAAACGACCGAAGGGTGCCTATGCCCGCCGGTGCTTTCTTATATCAACGGGCAAACCCAGCGGCAGGACGCCGGGATGCCGGCGCGCCTGCTGCGCACGATGAGAAAGAAAGAGGTCCCTGATTGATACACGCATTTCGATTTCATGACTATAACCTGATCCTGGACGTGGAGAGCGGCGCGCTGCACAGCGTGGATGAGCCGGCCTTTGCGGTGGTGCAGGCCCTGGAAAAGGGCTGGGATGTATACGCCCTGCCCTATCCGGAGCGGCAGATCCGGGAGATCGTGGAGGAAGTGGAGGCGCTGCGGGCGGCGGGCAGTATGGACGCCCCGGAGCCCGTGCCGCCCGAAGGCCAGACGGGGGAGCAGGTGATCAAGTCCATGTGCCTGCATGTGGCCCACGATTGCAACCTGCGCTGCCGTTACTGCTTTGCGGATACGGGGGAATTCCACGGTCCCCGGGGCATGATGCCCCCGGCGGTGGCTTGCAAAGCCCTGGACTTTTTGATCGCCCATTCCGGCCATAGGAAGCACCTGGAGGTGGACCTGTTCGGGGGCGAACCCCTGATGAATATGGAGACCGTCCGGGCGGTGGTGGGTTATGGCCGGGAGCTGGAGAAACGCTTTGATAAGCAGATCAATTTCACCATCACCACCAATGGCCTGGGGCTGACCGACGAGATCATCGATTTCCTCAACGAGGAGATGCACAACATCGTGCTGAGCCTGGACGGCCGGCCGCAGGTGCAGGACGCCATGCGGCCCACCGCCAACGGCAAGGGTTCCTACGACCTGTGCCTGGCCAATATGAAAAAGCTGGTGGCCCGGCGGGGGGATAAGGAATACTACATCCGGGGCACCTTTACGGCGAAGAATTTGGATTTCACCCAGGATGTGAAGCATCTAAGGGCGCTGGGGTTTGAACAGCTTTCCCTGGAGCCGGTGGTGCTCCCGGACGATAGCCCCTACGCCATTTTGGAGTCCCACGTGCAAAGGGTATTGGAGGAGTACGACACCCTGGCGGATTACGTATTTGAAAGCCGGCAAAAGCCCGAGACTTGGTTGAATTTCTTCCACTTTATGGTGGATCTATCCGGGGGTCCCTGCTTGAAAAAGCGGATCGCCGGCTGCGGGGCGGGGGTGGAATACGTGGCGGTGACCCCGGAAGGGGATATTTACCCTTGCCATCAATTTGTGGGTCATCAGGATATGAAGATGGGTAGCGTGATCACAGGGGAGCTGGATACTCGGATCCGGGATCTGTTCCAAGGCTGTACCTTGCTGGATAAGCCGGAATGCCGGCGCTGCTGGGCCAAGTATTTCTGTTCCGGCGGCTGCGCGGCCAACGCGTATCTGTATAACGGGGATATTCATAAGCCGTACCAGCGCACCTGCGAATTTTTGCGCAAGCGCACAGAGCTGGCCCTGGGCATCTACGCTTTGGAGCATATGGAATAGCCATGCTGCGCTTTGAAAAACTCCCCAGTCCCCCCATGCCCAAGGAGCTGGAGCTTCCCCAGGGGATCTCCCCCCGGCTGGCCCGGATGCTCTATGCCCGGGGCGCCCGGACGGGGGAGGCCATGGAGGCATTTTTGCACCCCTCGGCGGCCCAGCTATACGATCCCTTTTTGTTCCGGGATATGGACAAGGCCGTGGCCCGGCTCCGGGAGGCGGCGGAAAAGGGGCAGCGGATCTGCGTATACGGGGACTACGATGTGGACGGTGTGTGCGCCACGGCCATCATGCTGGGGACCCTGGAACAGCTGGGGGCCCAGGCCTTTTACCATGTCCCCTCCCGGCACCGGGAGGGCTATGGCATGAACCTGGCCGCGGTGGAGGAGCTGGCCAAGGCGGGCACCCAATTGATCCTCACGGTGGACAACGGCATCAAGGCCCTGGAGGAGATCCGCCTGGCCCGGGAGCTGGGGATGGACGTGATCGTAACGGACCACCATCTGTGCGGGGACACCCTGCCGGATGCGGCGGCGATCCTGTGCCATACCCTGCCGGGGAATGCCTATCCCAACCCGGATCTGTGCGGGGCGGGCACGGCTTATAAGCTGGCCTGCGCCCTGCTGGGGAAGGAGGGGGCAATGGGATTTTTGCCCCTGGTAGCCCTGGCTACCACTGCGGACGTGATGCCCCTTACCGGGGAAAACCGGGCCTTGGTGGCCCTGGGGTTGGGGGCGCTGAACCGGGGAGAATGCTGCGTGGGCCTGCAGGCGTTGAACCGGGTGGCAAACCCCAAGGGCAGCCGGTTGACCGCCCGGGATCTGGCCTTCCGGTTCGCCCCCCGGCTGAACGCGGCGGGCCGGCTGGAGGATGCGGGCCAGTGCGTGGAGCTGCTGCGCACCCGGGATAAAGCCTGGGCGGCGGAGATGGCGGAGGCCTTGGACAAGCTCAACAGCCAGCGGAAGGCGGAGGAAAACGCTATCTTACAGGATGTGGAACGGATGCTGCAGGCGCAGGACCTGACGGACCAGCGCAGCATCCTGCTGCAAAGCCCCGATTGGAACCCGGGAGTCATCGGCATTGCCGCCGCCCGGGTGGCGGAGCGATATTGGCGGCCCACCATGCTGTTTGCCCTGCGGGACGGGCTGCTGACCGGGTCGGCCAGGTCCATCCCGGGGGTGGATATTTATAAGGCCTTGGTGGCCAATGAGGGGCTATTTACCCGCTTTGGTGGCCACGCCTATGCGGCGGGGGCGTCCCTGCCGGCGGAATGCTTTCCAGCCCTGGTCAAGGGGGTGGAGACGGCTTTGCAGGCCGGGGAGCCCTGGGAGCGGTTCATCCCCTGCGCCCAGTATGAGGAGACGGTGGGCTTGGGGGAGTTATCCTTGGCCCTGGCGGAGGAACTGTCCCGGCTGGAGCCCTTCGGGGAGGGGAATCCGGAGCCTGCTTTTCGCACGGACGGAGTACTGCTGCGGAACGTGCGCAGGATCGGGGAAAACGGCAACCACCTGAAGGCCGTTGCCGTGCAGGGGGACAGCTACGGGGAAGTGGTGGCCTGGGGCATGGGCCACCGGTTTGACGCCCTGCTCCAGCAGGAACGCTGCGATATGATCTACACCCCCCAGCGAAACGATTGGAACGGCCAGCGCCTGCTGCAATTGCGGGCGGAGGTGCTGCGGGGCGGTGAGATCCAAGACCCGACGGGCTATTTGAACCAGCGGACAGAGAAATTTGTGGATGCATTTTCCCAGAATATTTTGTATAATAAAGGATGTGTCCATGATGTGACAGAAGGCTTGGACGCCTATCTGGAAGAACAGTGGAAACGGGCAAACGGCACCCTGGCCTTGTGCGCTACCCAGCAAGGGGCCCAACGGCTTTTGACCCTGCTGGGGGAAA
Organism: uncultured Eubacteriales bacterium; assembly: GCA_900543475.1. Classification (GTDB taxonomy): domain Bacteria; phylum Bacillota; class Clostridia; order Christensenellales; family CAG-138; genus Pelethousia; species Pelethousia gallinarum. Next base: position 6,153 of record UQRU01000057.1, on the reverse strand, counting down.
GGGATCTGTTCGGCTGGGTGGATGTGGATTTTTACAAAAACCAGTCCGGCCCCTGCGCCTATGGAGGGGTGGTGCTGGCTCCCATCCTGGCGCAGCTGGACATCCGCCGCTATCGGCGGGTGGTGTGCTACGACGGCGCCCGCCAGGGGGTGGTGGAGAAGCTCCGGGCCCTTTCGCCTGATAGCGAGATCCTGTGCGGCCCTGCCCTGCCTCTGCCAGCCTTGTCCTTTACCCGGGAGGATATGGCGGGGTTTTATCGCATCTTCCGGGGGAGCGCCCGGCGGTTCTATAGCCGGGAGGAGTTGGCGGATCACCTGAGCGCCCTGGCCCAAAAACCTCGGTATATGGCCTGCCTGGCGGTGGACATCATGCTAGAGCTGGGCTTTGCAAAGGCGGATCAGGGCATCGTGCCTGTTCCAGCCCCAGCCCAACGGGATTTGATGGAAAGTGAGCTGTATGCGGCCATTGCCGCGTTACCCCAGTAATATCAGCAGGAGGAAAACCATGGATCTTAAGGATACCATTCGTACCATCCCGGATTTCCCCAAAGAGGGCATCCTCTTTCGGGACGTAACAACCCTGTTTAAAGATCCCGCTGCCTACCGGCAATTGATCGACGGCATTGTGGAGAGCCTGGGCGGCAAACAGGTGGATTTGGTGGTGGGCCCGGAAGCCCGGGGCTTTGTGCTGGGGTCTGCCCTGGCTTATGCCTTGGGCGCTGGCTTTGTATTGGCCCGTAAGCCCGGCAAGCTGCCCTGCGATACCATCCGCCACGAGTATGCCTTGGAATATGGCACCGACGCCCTGGAGATCCATACGGATTCCATCCAGCCCGGCCAGCGGGTATTGGTCGTGGACGACCTTTTGGCTACCGGCGGTACGGCCCTTGCCACCATACGCTTGGTGGAACAGGCGGGGGGACAGGTGGTAGCCGCCCGATTTGCCATCGAGCTTTCCGACCTGGGTGGCCGAACACTGCTGCAGGATTACGACGTGGACGCAGCGGTCAGCTATTGACAGGCATTGGGGGAGAGATCAGCGGCCATTACCGCTGGTCTCTCCCGTTGTATTTATAGAGAATTGCGCTTATTCCCGCGGGATGTTTTTTAGGAGGTGTGGGCATGGAGCAAATGGAACAAAAAGAAAAGGAGCGTCTGGAGCTTGCCATCGCGGAACCTGTCCCTGCCCTACCGGCAACGGTAGAACAGGGAGATGGTCAGGACGCCCTCATAAAAGCCTGCGCACCCAAGTTCACCCCCGGGGAGATGGAGCTGCTGCAAAAGGCCATCGACTTTGCCAAGCAGACCCACGCGGATCAGAAGCGGGAAAGCGGGGAGCCCTATTACATCCATCCGGAGCAGGTAGCCATCATGCTCAGCGAAATGGGCATGGACAGCCATACGGTGATCGCCGGGCTGCTCCACGATGTGATCGAGGACGGCAAGGACGTGGACGCCCAGAAGCTGGCCAACCTGTTCGGCAAGGACATCGCCGAGATGGTGGACGGGGTCACCAAGTTGACCAAGACCGGTAACCGTGAGCTGGTGACCCGGGAGGAAGCCCAGGCGGAGAACCTGCGCAAGATGTTCCTGGCCATCGCCAAGGACGTGCGGGTGGTGATCATCAAGCTGGCGGACCGGCTCCACAATATGCGCACCCTGGAATATTGCTGCGAGGAAAAGCGCATCCGCAAGGCCAAGGAGACCCTGGAGGTCTACGCGCCCTTGGCCCATCGGTTCGGCATGGGTGCCATCAAGTGCGAGCTGGAAGACCTGTGCTTTATGTACATCTGGCCGGAGGAATACCGTAAGCTCAAGAGCGCCATCGCCCCCCAGCAGGCAGAGCACATGCGCACCCTGAACACGGTGATCGCCACCGTGGAGGAGCAGCTGGCCGCCTCCGGGATCGAGGCCCAGGTCAGCGGCCGGCCAAAGCATTTGTACAGCATCTACAAAAAGCTGGTCAAGCAAAACAAGGAGCTGGAGGAGATCTACGACCTGATCGCCGTGCGGGTCATCGTGAATACGGTGAAGGACTGCTATGCGGCCCTGGGTTTGATCCACAGCCTGTGGCGGCCGGTGCCGGGGCGGTTTAAGGACTATATCGCCATGCCTAAAACCAATATGTACCGCTCCATCCATACCACCCTGTTTTCCGGGGAGGGGAGCGGGATGCCCTTCGAGGTGCAGATCCGCACCCATGAAATGCACCGGGCGGCGGAATACGGCATCGCGGCCCACTGGATGTACAAGGAGGGCCGGGGCTCCCAAGACGACCTGGACAGCAAGCTGGCCTGGCTGCGGGAAGCCCTGGAGATGGAAAACTACAGCGATACCACCCGGGAGTTTGTGGAGAACATCCGCAAGGACTTCTTCAGCGACTACGTCTATGTGCTTACCCCCCAGGGCCGGATCATCGACCTGGTCACCGGCAGCACCCCCTTGGATTTCGCCTACCGGATCCATTCCAACGTGGGCAACCAGACCCAGCACGCCAAGGTGAACGGCGCCATTGTGCGGCTGGATTACAAGCTGAAAAACAACGACGTGGTGGAGATCATCACCTCCCCCAACGCCTCCCCCAGCCGGGACTGGCTCAAGATCGTCAAGACCCAGCAGGCCAAGGCCAAGATCCGCCAGTGGTTCAAAAAGGCCAACCGGGCGGAAAACGTCCAGCGGGGCAAGGAGATGATCGCCGAATCCCTCAAGCGCCAGGGCTATACCTTTGCGGAGGCGGCAAAAAGCGAATATTTTGCGGAGCTGCTCAAGCGGTTCAACATGAACGAGCCGGAGGACATTTATGCGGCCGTAGGCTACGGGGGCGTGACCACCGGCCAGGTGACCCACAAGCTATTGGAGCAGGTGCGCAAGGAGCGGCGGGAGGCCGCCCTGCGGGAGCGGCTGGAAAGCCTGGAGGCCGGGGACGGCCGGGCGCCGGAAAAATCCGGCCACAACGCCGGGGTCATCGTCCAGGGGAACGCGGATATGGCGGTGCGCTTTGCCCGCTGCTGCAGCCCCTTGCCTGGGGACGACATATTGGGCTATGTGACCCGGGGCCGGGGGGTGTCCATCCACCGGAAGGATTGCCCCAACATCGGGGACCTGATGCTGGACCCGGACCGGATCGTGGAGGCACGCTGGGCCGGGGACGCCAAGAGCTCCTATACCGCCTCCATCCAGGTGGAGGGCCAGGAGCGCACCGGCCTTTTGATGGAGGTATCCCAGGTGCTGGCCAATATGAACATCTCCATCGTGACCATGAGCGCCAAAACCGACAAAAACGACATCGTATGGGTCCAGCTTTCCTTCGACGTGGTGAGCGCGGAGCAGCTGGATAATATCCTCAAGAGTATCGGCAAGATCCGGGGGGTCAACCGGGTCTACCGGATCAACGTATAAGGTATGCGAGCGGTTATACAACGGGTTTCAGAAGCAAAGGTGACCATCGGCCAGGAGACTGTGGGCCGGATCGGCCGGGGATATATGGTGCTGCTGGGCATCGAGGACGTGGATACGGAGCAGGACGCAGACTATATCTGCGATAAGATCATCGGCCTGCGGGTCTTTGAGGATGACCAGGGCAAGATGAACCTGGGCATCCTGGATGTGAACGGGGCGATCCTGCTGATCTCCCAGTTTACCCTCTACGGGGACGCCCGCCATGGCCGCAGACCCAGCTTCATCAAGGCCGCCCGGCCGGAACAGGCCATCCCCCTTTACGAATACGCCATCCGGCGGCTGTCCCAGTCCGTGCCGGTGGAGACCGGCCGCTTTGGGGCGGAAATGCAGGTCGCTTTGGTGAACGATGGGCCGGTGACCATCCTATTGGAAAGCAAACGGCTGTTTTGACCTTGCCTTATGGCGGGGCGCGAAGGGATAACTTGATTCTCCATAGAAAGGAAATGACCCATGACCATACATATTGAATGCCTTCATACAGGCCCCATGGGGGTCAACACCTATGTGGTATCCGGGGGCAACGAAGGCGAATGCTTTGTGGTGGATCCGGCGGATATCCGGCCCCGGGTGCTGCCCTTTTTGCAGGAGCGGGGCCTTACCTGTAAGGCGGTGCTGCTGACCCATTGCCATTATGACCACATCCTGGGGGTGGCCCGCTTGCAGCAGGCCGGCGCCAAGGTGTACATCGGCAAGCCGGATGCGGTGGGCCTCCACGACCCCGCCTTCAGCCTGGGCCGGGGCATCTATCCCGTGGAACCCTGCCAGGCGGATGTGGAGCTTTCAGGGGGCGAACAGATCGCCCCGGCGGGCATCCCCCTCCGGGTAGCCGCCACCCCCGGCCATACCCTGGGAGGCACCTGCTACATCTATGCCCCCGACCGGGTGATCTTCGTGGGGGATACCATCTTCCAGGAGAACGTGGGCCGCTGCGACTTGCCCGGCGGGAACCCGGCTACCCTACAGGCTTCCATTCAGCGGGAATTGTTTGACCTGGAAGGGGACTATAAGCTGTTGCCCGGCCATGGCGGCGCCACTACGCTGGAGCATGAGCGGCGCTACAACCCTTACATGAAGCTGGCGGCGGACCAATGGTAAGGCTCTATACCAACCGGCCTGGGTTTTTCAACGACATCGCCGAGGAGATCCGGCTGTTTTTCCCAGATCCTGAGGTGCTCCCCCTGGAGGAGACCGGGCCCCTGGCTCCGGGGGAGGGGGAAGCCAGCGTGATCTTGGAACTGGGGGAGACCTGGCAGGCCCATGCCAAGGCCGCCTACATGCAGGAGGGCAGCTTGCGCCAGGCGGAATATACTTATGTCCATCCCCCGGTGGCGGGCAACGAACTGGTGCAAAAGCGGTATGAAAAACGCTGCGTGAAGATCGCCATGTTCCGGGCGCTGTGCAGGCTCTTTCCGGAAGCCAAACTGCCCTGGGGCTCCCTGACGGGCATCCGGCCCACCCGGCTGCTTCGGGAACTGGTGGAGGGGGAGGGCCCCGAGGAAGCCAAGCGGATCATGCAGGAGGAATTCGATGTATCCCTGGACAAGCTGCGGCTGTGCGCGGAGATCAACGCCGCCCAGGCCCCGGTGCTGCGGGAGCAGACGCCCAGGGATCTGGACGTATACATCGGCATCCCCTTTTGCGCCACCCGGTGCCTTTATTGCTCCTTTCTGAGCCAGGTCCGGGGCCCCAAAACCGATATGGCGGCCTATTTGACCGCCTTGCAGACGGATATCCGCATGGGGGCCGCCTTGATGCGGGAGGCAGGCTATACCCTGCGGGCTATGTATGTGGGCGGGGGTACCCCTACCGTATTGACCCGGGACGAGCTGGCCCAGGTGCTGGAATGCGCCCTAGACGCCTATGGCGGCTACGGCAGGGAGCTGACGGTGGAGGCGGGAAGGCCGGATACCATCACCCGGGAAAAGTTGACCCTGATGCGGGATCTGGGCGTGGGTCGGATCTCCATCAATCCCCAAACCATGAACGAGAAAACCCTCGTCCGCATTGGACGCCAGCACACCCCGGCGGATATCCGGGCCTGTTATGCCATGGCTCGGGAAATCGGATTTGCTAGCATCAATATGGACCTGATCGCCGGTCTGCCCGGGGAGGGCGTTGCGGATATGGCCCGCACCCTGGAGGAGATCCAACGCATGGCCCCGGAAAACCTGACGGTGCACACCTTGGCCATCAAGCGTTCCTCCGGCTTGAAAGCCCATTTGGCGGAATACCCCCTGCCAGCTCCTCAGACGGTGGAGCAGATGGTGGGCATGGGCCGTTTGACGGCTGCCCGGATGGGCCTGATCCCCTACTATATGTATCGGCAAAAGTATATGCGGGGAAATTTGGAAAACGTGGGCTATGCCAAGCCCGGGGCCATTTGCCTATACAATGTGGATATGATGGAGGAGACCACCTCCATTCTGGCCCACGGGGCCGGGGCCATGAGCAAGCGCATCTTTGGCGGGGAGCGCCGGGTGGAACGGATCCCCAATCCCAAGGACATCGAAACCTATATCGCCAAGCTAGCCACCGTGAACCAGCAAAAGCGCAGCCTGTTCGGCCTGGAATAGGCCGCGGGGAACCCTAAGCGTCCCTAGCGGGGGCGGCCCCGGTTTAGACGGGGGGAGGCTGGAAGCGCTGCGTCCCCGGGGGGGCGGCGGGGGGCGCAAAGACCCCCCAAAACCCGGGCCCA
>UQRU01000056.1 GCA_900543475.1 uncultured Eubacteriales bacterium | reverse complement strand
GGGGGGGGCGGCCCCGGGTGCGGCCCCGCCGCGCCGCGGGGCCCCGCGCGGGGCGCGTTCGCCCGGGCTGTGCACCCCGCCGCCGCCCCCGGGGGGACGCTGGGTTTATCCAGGGGGGCTGGAAACCCTGAAGGCTAAATGAACCCTCCGTCCACCCCCAACACCTGGCCGGTGATGAAGCTGGCGCCGGGGCCTGCCAAAAACAGGATGGCGCTGGCCACTTCCTCAGGCTGGCCGATGCGGCATAGGGGGGTCTGGTCTGCCAGGGCCTGATAGTCGGCGGGGGAAAGGTTGCGGTTCATATCGGTTTCAATGACCCCGGGCGCTACGCAATTGACCCGGATGTTACAGGGGCCCAGCTCCCGGGCCAGGGCTTTGGACAGGCCGATCAGGCCGGCTTTGGAAGCGGCGTAGGCGGACTCGCAGCTAGCGCCGGATACCCCCCACATGGAGCTTACGTTTACAATGGCGCCCCGCTTGCGCTCCAGCATACCGGGCAGGGCGGCGGCGATCATATTCCGGGGGCCTTCCAGGTTGGTGGCCAAGCACTGGGCGAACATGGCGGGGGAAACGTCCTGGAATTGGCCGGGCAGGGAAATGCCAGCGTTGTTCACCAGGGCGTCCAAGGGGCCGAAGGTATCCACCGTTTGACGGACCATGGCCTGGCATGCCTGGGGATCGCGCACGTCGCCGGGGATGGGGCAGGCAAGGCCGCCGAAATCCCGGATGGCTTCCACCACTTCCAGGCCTTGTTTTTCGCTATGGCAGTAATTTACGGCAACGCACCAGCAGTCCCGGGCAAAGGCGAAGGCGGTTGCCCGGCCAATGCCCCGGGAAGCGCCGGTGATCAATACGACAGGCATAGGGTAGCTCCTTTCTCACAACCGGGGAATGTGCTCATACAGGATCGGAAGCAGGGCCGTGGGAGGGTTCCAGGGCTTCCAGGCGGCAGAGCTCCTTCCAGACCGAGGCCCGCATGGCCAGGTAGCTGGCGGTGCCGCCGATGAGATCCGAGATGGGTTCGGACAGGAACACGGCAATGGCCCCCCAGGGCAATAGTTTTGGGAGCAGATAGACCAGGGGGATCACCAGGATCACCTTGCGCAGCAGGGAAAAGAAGATGGCGTGGCGGGAGCGGCCCACAGCCACAAAGGTATGCTGTCCCGCGATCTGGAAGGCCATGCAGAAGAAGAGGCAATAGTATATCCGCAAAGCGGGCACGCCGGCGTCCAGCAGGGCGGCATCCCCATTGAACACGCCGATAAAGGCCTGGGGTAACAGCATGAGCAGGGCCCAAACGCTGCCGGCGTAGATGAAGCTATAGCGGGTAAAGAGGCGAATGGCTTCCTTGGTACGGCTGTAGCAGCGGGCGCCATAGTTGAAACTGATCACGGGTTGGGCGCCGGCGGTCAACCCGGAAACGGGCATATAGATGATCTCCCGGATGGAGTTGACCACCGTCATAACGCCCACGTATAGATCGCCCCCCAAGGTTTGAAGGGAGGCGTTGTAGACCATGCCGACGGCGCTGTTGGTGACGGACATGGTAAAGCCCGTGAGGCCCAGGCCCAGCATAGGCAGGACGATGTTGCGCTGGAGACGCATGCGGTTAAGACGCAGGCGCAGGATGGCCCGGTGGCTGGTAAGGAAGAGCAGCACCCATAAAAAGGAGGTAAACTGGGCGATGACCGTGGCCAGGGCAGCGCCTTGGACCCCCATATGGAATACGAAGATGAAGAGGGGGTCCAACAGGATATTCACCACCGCCCCCAACAATACGGTCATCATGCTCACCGTGGGGAAGCCCTGGCCTGTGATAAAGGCGTTCATACCTAAGCTGGGCAAGACGAAGATGGTGCCCACCAGATAGATGCGCAGATAGGCGTCCGCGTAAGGGAAGGTGGCCTCGCCCGCGCCCGTGGCCCATAGGATGGGGGCCTTGAAGGCATAGCCCAAGGCAATGAGCAGCAGGGAAAAGAGCAGCAGAAGGGTATAGGCGTTTCCTTGGATGGTTTCCGCCCGTTCCAGTTCGCCGGCGCCCCGGGCCATGGCGCAGAGGGGGGCGCCTCCGTCTGAGCAAAGCCGCTGGAAAGCGCTGATCACGGCGATGATGGGGAAGGCCAGGCCGATGCCGGTCAGGGCTAAGCGGCCTTCGCCGGGGATGTGGCCCAGATAGATCCGGTCCACCACGCTATAGAGCATATTCACCAACAGGGCCACGGTCATGGGCCCGGCTTGGCGGAAGATGGCTTGGGAAATGGAGCCCTGGGAGAAATCCGAGCGAGAGGGGATAGCCTGCGTCAATACGATTCGCCTCCTTTGCCCGGGGGGCAAGGCCGGCGCGGCAAGGCCAATGCTGCACCGGTGGATGAAGATATATGAGGATAAAGAAGAATGCGCCGCAAAAAAAGGAGGGTACACACAAATTTATTCCTACTTTAATATTCTACCAAATCTTGCGCTAGGAGGGAATATGGGATTTGTGTCCTGGATCGTTGACACAGAGGGGCGCAGGCAAATAAAAAGATGGCTGCAAGGGCAGCCATCCCAGCCTGTCGAAAAACCCTTGGGGGTTCGGGGGCCGCAGCCCCCGGAGGCTATAATCGGATTTGGCGGCGTGTACGGCAAATCCGCAAAAAGCCTTGCGTAGCAAGGGTTTCTCTGCATAGCTCCCTGGCCGCGCCGTAGGCGCAAGGGAGCTATGAAAACCTCGAAAAAGTGGCGCAAGCCACTTTTTCGACAGCCAAAGACGGCTGCAAGGGCAGCCATCCGTTCCCCCGGGGGGGCAAGGCTGGTTACGGGGTAGGCTTACGGGCCAAGCGGTACCCGGCAAAAAGGGTCAGCGCAACGCCGGCACAGCGCAGGAGCGTTCCCCAGGGAGGCGGCAGCTGGGCGGAAAAGGCGGTACATAGCGCCCCATAGGCGGCGGCTAGGAGGCCGCTGGCCAAGGCAGCCCCTGTTAGCACCGGGCTAAAGGGAAGCCCCAGGGCGCCGGCCAGGCCGCAAACCGGGCCGCCCATGCCCAGGAGGGCTAGGGGGAGGCCGGCGGCAAAGGGGAAGGCAGCGGCAGAGAGGGGCCGATTCCAGCGGCCCGGCAGCCGAGGGCAGGGCAGGAAAAGCAGCCGGGCAACTCCGTACCACAAGGCGCAACCGGCCAGCGCCCCTAGGAAGGAAGCCAGGAAGCCTAGGAAAGGGCCCAGGCATAGGCTGCTGGCGATAAACTGCCGGGGCAGGAGCCAGGGTAGGATACAGGTTTGGAAGGCGGCGAGGCAGGCGCTTTGCACAAAGGGGATGTCTGCGGCGCGGATAGCGCCCTGCAGGGTTTGGACACTGCGCTGGGTAAAGAGCATGAGGGCGCCGCTGAACCAGGCCCTGGTGCCGGGCAGAAGGAAAAGGGCCAGCCCAACGCCTAGCGTCCCCAAAGGGGCCAGAAAACGTACATACCGGGAAGAAGCAGGCTGCATAGGACCTCCTAACATAGCGTCCAGAAATCCCAAAAGGGCAACTGCGCGAAGGCGCACTTGCCCTGGGGGGATAGAAAAAGGGGAGGGCGGAATCTAAGCCCTCCCACCGTAGGACGGTATTATTCTACTTCCTGGCAGGCGCACCAGCGGTAGTAGGATTCGTCGTAGTTCCAGGTGTTCTCATAGCCGCACATCTCCAGGATCAACTGCATGTAGGCGGAACGGATGCCTGCGGTGCAGTAGGTGACGATGTTGTCGGTCTTGGCCAGGCCGGCGGCCTCAAACATGGCGATGATCTCCTCGTTGGTCTTGAGGGTGCAATCCTCGTTGAACAGGTCGGTGTAGCGGATATGGATGGCCCCAGGCAGATGGCCGCCCTTGGCCTCGCCGTAAAGGACTTGGCCTTCGTATTCCTCGTCCGCCCGCACGTCTACGATCTTATAGTTGGCGTAATCGGCGGCCAGGGCGTCGGTGTTGATCAGGTGGGTCTCGTCAATGGCCTCGATGGTGACTTCAGCGGGGGTGTAGGCGGCGGCCCCCTTTACGATGGGCGCGCCGGCGGCTACCAGGGCGTCATAGCCTCCGTCCACCATCTTCACGTTGGGGAACCCGGCGGCCACCAGCTCCCACAGGATGCGGCCATCGTCGCCCCAGCCGTTCTGGGCGGCGGCGAAGAGGATGATCTCCTTATCCGGGCTGATGCCGGCGGCGCCCAGGGCTTCGCTCAGGGCGGCGGGCTCCAACACGGTGCCCCACATAGGATCGCCGGCGGCGCCTTCGGATACGGCGGCAAACATCTGCCAGATCACCGCGATGGCCCCTTCTACGGTGCCCTTCTTAGCGGCATCCTCCCCACGGGCATCCACCAACAGCACGTTTGCATCCCCCATGTGGTCCAATACATACTGGGCGTTGACCACATACTGGCCTTCAAAGGCAACGGCAGCCGGGGTAACGGCGACGCCCTCCCCGGTCTCGATCAGGTCCGCCTTGGCCTCGCTCCAGTTGTTGAAGCCATCCTGGAGGGTAAAGACCTTGCCGGTGTCATACCCCAGGCTGGAAAGGATGTTGGTGCTGGCTTGGGCATACTTTTTGCCGGAATAGCATACCAGCACCAGGGTGTCGTCCACGCCTTCGATGGCAGCCTTCATGGCGGCGGTGCCGGCTTCGATGTCCCCCTGGACGGCGGCGTCCATGTCAACGGATATGGCGCCGGGGATGTGGGCGGCGGCATAGTCCGCAGCCTTGCGCACATCCAGCACCAGATAGCCCTCTGTTCCCAGCACCGCTTCCAGCTCATCCGCGGTCATGTAGGCCATGGGGACGTCGGCGGTAGCCTCGGGGGCGGCGTCCTGGCTGGGCGCGGATGCTGCCGGCTGGGCACAGCCGGCCACAATTCCTAAAAGCATGAAAAGCGACATGATAAATGCGAGATTCTTTTTCATATGCGACTTCCCTCCAAAACATAAATTCGTTCTTCTCTGCCAAGAACACTGCCATGATATCATTGGTTTTTTCTTGCGTCAATGCGTTGTCAATGTGATATAGAATAATCAAATATCGAACATATTTTGCAATATATAAATCAATATATGCCTTATTGACAAGGGGTAGATGGGTTCTTTATACTGGTTTGAGACCATGGATAATGGGTGGGGATGCCGTTTGAAACAAAGGATTGAAAAAGGCATAGGAATCGCCCTGTTACTAGGGTTTATATTAATAAACTGTATATTTTTTTCAAAAGTAAGCGGAGAGGATATACAGCTGTTCGTCTCCCGGCAGGGTGTGTGGGGTCCATTGGTATACATGGGCCTTTTTGCGGTATTGCCGGCGGCCTTCTTCCCGGTGGCGGTGTTGGCCCTGGGGGGCGGGCTGGCCTTTGGGCTGCTGTGGGGCAGCGTATATACCTTTATCGGGGCCCTGGTGAATTGCGCCCTGATGTTCCTGCTGTCCCGCTATATGGGCCGGAAACGGATCAGCGCCTATGTGCAGAAGCGGCTCCCGCCAAAATGGCAGGCCCGGCTGGCCAATGCCGGAGGGCCCCAGGGGTTTTTGCTGCTGATCCTGCTGCGGCTGATCCCGGCGGTGCCCTACAACCTGATCAACTATGCCTTCGGCCTGACGGATATCTCCTTTGGCGCCTACATGCTGGCGTCGGGCTTGGGGATCATCCCGGGCACCTTCGTATTTATCAACATCGGCGATAAGGCCCAGCAAACAGCCTCCCCGGCGTTTTGGATCGCCCTGGGGCTGTTGGGGGCTTTGTGCATCCTCACGGCCCTGTTGGGCAGGAGGCTGTTCCCGGAAACGGGGAAAATGGATAAGCAGAAAGGAATGGACGCGTCCCATGGAACAAAAAACAAATAAAAAGAAAACCCTGACCAAGCTCTATATTCTGGCCGTGCTGGCGATCCTGTGCCTGGTGTATTTCCTGGTGCCCTCGGTAAACGCCTATGTGAACCAGGTAGCCTCGGTGCTGGGCTCCGCCAACGTGGATACGGTGGTGGCCTTCATCCGCTCCTATGGGGCCTATGCCATGGCGTTTTCCTTCGCCCTCATGGTGTTCCAGTCGGTGCTTGCCCCCCTGCCTGCCTTTCTGATCACCTTCGCCAACGCGGCCATTTTCGGCTGGTGGCAGGGGGCGATCCTATCCTGGACCAGCTCCATGGCCGGGGCGGCCCTGTGCTTCTACCTGGCCCGGGCCCTGGGCCGGGATACGGTGGAAAAATACGCGGGCAAAGGGGCTTTGGCCAGCGTGGAGGGCTACTTTGAAAAGTACGGCAGCCGCACCATCCTGGTGTGCCGGCTGCTGCCCTTTGTATCCTTTGACGCCATCAGCTACTTTGCCGGCCTGACCCCCATCAAGTTCTGGCCCTTCTTCATCGCCACCGGGGTGGGCCAGCTGCCCGCCACCATCATCTATTCCTACGTGGGCGGGATGCTCACCGGCGGGGTCAAGTATTTCGTCACCGCCCTGCTGTGCATTTTCTCCTTGGGCATTCTGGTGATGATCGTGCGGCGGATCTATATGGAGCGCCAGGAAAAGAAAAAGCAGGCCATGGAAGCCGCCCAGCCGGAAGCCCATGAATAAAAGCGGAAACCTGGGCATGGGGCTGCATCAGGCCCTATCCTTCAGCAAGCCCATGATGCGGGTCTCCCGGGGGGAAGCGGTGTTCTGGCCAGGCTGCGCCCTGATGGGGCTGGCCCCGGCCATTTTGGAGCGCACCCGGCAATGCCTGGAGCGGGCGGAACCGGGGATCGGCTTGAGCAGCTGCTGCTGCGGCCAGCCCAGCCGTTACCTGTTCCCTGGGGCCCACCAAGCCCGGCAGGAAAAACTGCGGCGGCTGCTGGAAAAGCAGGGGGTGAAGCGGATCTATACCGCCTGCCCCAACTGCACGAAGGAGCTGGAAGGGCTGGGGGAATACCAGGTGCTGCCCATCTGGCCCGTCCTGGCGGAACATGTGGGACCCGAGGACATCCAGGGGCCGGGGGGGCCGGCGACCCTCCACGACCCCTGCCCTATGCGTAAGGACGCCATATGCCAACAGGCGGTGCGGCGGCTGCTGGCCCTGGCGGATGTGACGCTTACGGAGGCGGCCCGCTGGGGGGAAAATACCCGCTGCTGCGGGAATTTCCATATGATGCGGGCCCTGGACCCGGACAAGAGCCGGGCCATGCGCCAGGCCCGGCTGGGGGATCTCCCGGCGGGGCTGCCTATCGTCAGCTACTGCGAAGGCTGCCTGGACGCCTTCCGGGGAGAGGGCCGAAGGACCATCCATGTGCTGGAGCTGCTCTTCGGCCAAAGCCAAAGCCGGGGCTGGGGCAACCGATGGGCCTTTACCCGGAAAGGAAAGGCTTGATATGCTGGATACCCATGGACGCAAATATATCAACGGGCTGTTTGCCGGCCTGGCTGGAGGGTTGCTGAAGCTGGGGCTGTCCCCCAACCAGGTGACGGCCCTAGCCTTTGTATTGGGGTTGGGCAGCGGCGCATTGCTGTACGCCGGGCTGGCCTGGTGGGCGGCGGCCGCCCTTTGGCTGTCCGGGCTGCTGGACGCGGTGGATGGGGAAATGGCCCGCCGGTCCGGGAAAAGCAGTATGCTGGGCGCACAACTGGATATCGTCAGCGACCGGGTGGTAGAATTGGGCGTGGTATGGGCCTTGGCCCTGCGGCGGCCGGATTGCCTGCTGGCCCTGCTGGGGCTGGTAAGCGCCATCCTGTTATCCATGACGGTGTTTTTGACCTCCGGGATGCTGGCAAAGCCCCGGGGAAAAAAGAGCTTTTATTACCAGGCGGGGCTCATGGAGCGCACGGAAGGGTTTGTGGCCTTTACCGCCATGATGGCGTTCCCAACGGCCTTGGAGGCCCTAACCTGGATTTATTGCGGGCTGATCGGCATCACCATCCTGCAACGGCTTTGGGAAGCCCGGCGGATGGCAAAGGAAATCAACGAGCAGGAGGAAGCAAAATGAAACGTTGGATAAAAAAAGCCCTGTGCATAGGCCTATGCCTGACGCTATGCGCAGGGCTGCTGGGCTGCGGCGCCAAAGAGGAGGCAGCCGTGGATTATGCAGACTGGGAGGCGGTGTTGGAGGCGGCCCGGGGCACCAATGTGACCTTTTACGGCTGGGGTGGCAACGAGCTGGTGAACAACTGGATCGACGATACCCTGGCGCCATACTGTAAGGCGACCTATGATATAACCGTGGAACGGGTGCCCATGGATATCGACATGATCCTGAACAAGCTGGCCGGGGACAAGGCGGCGGAAAACGATCAGGGCAGCATCGACCTGATCTGGATCAACGGGGAAAACTTCGCCACCGCCAAGGAAAACGGCCTGCTTTTTGGGCCCTTCTGCCAATACCTGCCCAACTATACCGCTTATGTGGACGGGGAAGGGGAGGAAGCGACCGTGGACTTTGGGACGGCCATCGAGGGATACGAGGCCCCCTATGCCAAGGCCCAGCTGGTGCTGATCTACGATACGGCCACGGTGGCGGAGCCGCCGGCTTCCGCGGAAGAACTGCTGACCTTTTGCCAGGAGAACCCGGGAAAATTCACCTATGAGGCGCCGCCGGGCTTTACGGGCAGCGCCTTTGTAAGGAACATCATCTATGAGATCTGCGGCTATGAGGCTGTGGCGGCCCTGCCGGCGGATAGCACTAAGGAAGCGGTCCGGGAGGTTATCGCCCCGGCCATGGATTATCTGCGTTCCCTGAACCCCTACCTGTGGGAGCAGGGCAAGACCTTCCCCGCCACGGACGCCCAGGCGGACGCCATGTTTATGGACGGGCAATTGTTGCTCTCCATGAGCTACGACCCCTACCATGTCTCCTCCCTCATCGCCAGCGGCCAGTATCCGGATACCTGTAGGGCTTTCATCTTTGAAAACGGCACCATCGGCAACACCAACTATGTGGCCGTCGCCTACAATTCCACCAACGTGCCCGGCGCCCTGTGCCTGGCGGACGCCATCCTGTCCATCCCCATGCAGGCCAGCAAGATGGACCCCACCGTGTGGGGGGCCCTGCCGGTGTTGGATATGGACCGGCTCACAGAGGAACAGAAGGCGGAATTCGCCAAGATCGAAACCGGGGCAGGGTCTGTGGACCAGGAGACCCTTCTAAGCCGCCGGCTGCCGGAACTGCCCGCCTATCTTGTGCCGGTGATCGAGGAGATCTGGCTGGAGGAAGTGCCGGGGAAATGAGGCGCGTTACCCCATACCTGATGCTGCTGCCCATGCTGCTGCTGGTGGGGCTGCTATTGGCCAGCCTGGGGGACGGGCTGCTGCAAAGCCTAGGATATTTCCCCCCGGCGGGCCTTACGTCCTTTACCTTGGATTATTACCGGACGGTGCTCCAAGACCCAGCCCTTCATGGCTCGGTGCTCTATAGCCTATATCTGGCCTTTAACTCCGCCCTGTTATCCACCGCTGGGGGCGTGGCCTTGAGCGCCCTGCTGGTGGCCTGCAAACGGCCGGATTCCCTGCTGCTGCGCCTGCCCATCACCATCCCCCATACGGTGGCCGCTTTCCTGGGGATGGCCCTCCTGTCCCAAACCGGGCTCTTTTCCCGGTTGGCCGCCCTGATGGGCCTGGTCCAGGCCCCGGACGCCTTTCCCCTGCTCATCCAGGACCCCTGGGGGATCGGGGTGATCCTGACCTATACCTGCAAGCAGATCCCCTATGTGATGAGCGTGGTGATCCTGCTGATGCGCCGGGTATGGGGAAGCGGCGCCCAGGCCGCCCGTACCCTGGGGGCGGGGCCGGTGCGGGCCTTCTTTACGGTGACGTTGCCCCTGAGCATGCCCGCCATCTCCACGGCCTTTATCATCATCTTTGCCTATGCCTTCGGGGCCTATGAGCTGCCTTTCCTGCTGGGGGCCACCCTGCCCAGGGCCTTCCCCGTACAGGCCTATATGGAGTTTTTGTCCCCGGACCTGAGCCACCGGCCCTACGCCATGGTCTATAATGGGCTGATGCTGGCCTTTGGCGCCGGGTTCATCGCCCTGTATCTGGCGGCCTTTAAGAAATTGAACCGGGATAACCAGGCGGTGCGGCCATGAAACGGACGCTGTTTTATTTGGCCGGACTGGCTGTGCTGCTGCCCATTGCCATGCTGGCCCTCTATGCCCTGTTTTCCCGCTGGCCCTGGCCGGATCTCCTTCCCTCCCAGCTCACCTTGGATGCCTTGGTCAGCGTGTTTCGAGGGAATGCCCTTCTGGTGCTGACCAGCAGCATCGGTTATTCCCTGCTCAGCGCCCTTGTAGCCACCCTGGTGGCCGCCCCCGGAGCCATGGCCCTTGCCTGGCATTCCTTCCGGGGGAAACGGGTGGTGCGGGCCCTGCTATTGGCCCCGGTGCTGCTGCCCAGCACCGCCTACTTCGTGGGGCTTCAGGCCTTCTTCACCCGGGCGGGCCTGGGGGATACGGTGCTGGCGGTTTTGCTGGGCCATGTGATCGTGATCCTGCCCTATGGGGTGTGGACCCTGACGGACGTATTGGGCCAAATGGGCAAGGGCCTGGAGGAACAGGCCCGTACCCTGGGGGCTTCGGGCCCCGCCGCCCTGTGGCATATTACCCTGCCCCAGCTTCTTCCCGCCTTGGCCGCGGTCACGGGCCTGGGGTTCGTCATATCCTTTGGCCAGTATTTCCTCACCCTCATGCTGGGAGGCGGCCGGGTACGCACCTTCGCCATGCTGGTGGTGCCCTATATCCAGGGGGGCGACCGGCAGCTTTCCGCCGCCTATTCCCTGGCCTTTATCGCCATTTGCGCTGGGGTATACTGCCTGTTTAGCCGCATTCTGCAAAAACATTACCGGGAGCCGGTCTCCATGGGGAAAGGAGCCCTATGACCATATTGGAATTGGACGCGCTTACCCTGGAATACGATAAGCAGCCTGTCCTCTCCCACATCGCCCTGGCGGTGGAAAAGGGGGAACTGGTATCGTTACTAGGCCATTCCGGCTGCGGCAAGACCACCCTCATCAAGGCCATCGCCGGCCTGCATCCCTTATCCGGGGGCCGGGTGCTGCTACAGGGCCAGGACGCCTCCCGCCTGCCCCCGGAAAAACGGGGGCTGTCGGTGCTGTTCCAGGATATGCGCCTATTCCCCCACCTGTCCGTGGAGGATAACGTGGCCTTTGGCCTAAGGATGCAGGGCGTGGCCAAGGAAGCCCGCCGCCGCCAGGCCAACGATATGCTGGCGGCGGTGGAGCTCACGGGCCTGGGCAAACGCCGGATCGATCAGCTCTCCGGCGGCCAGCAGCAGCGGGTAGCCTTGGCCCGGGCCCTGGTGGTAAAGCCGAAGCTCCTCCTCCTGGACGAGCCCTTTTCCAGCCTGGATATGGGATTGCGCCGGGCCATGCGGGAGCTGGTGGGCCGGCTGCATAAGGAATTGGAACTCACCACCCTGCTGGTGACCCACGATGTGGGGGAGGCCATGCTGCTTTCGGACCGGATCGCCTTGCTGGAAGGCGGGAAGATCCTATGCTGCCACACCCCCGCAGACTTGCTTGAAAGCCAGGCGGCCGCCGGCTATCTACAGCCCTGGCGGCAGGATCTGCAAGCCCAGCAGGCCCTGCTAAAACCATAACCCCCTGCCAAGCAAAACGGCCATGGATATGCTCCATGGCCGTCGTCGGTTTTGAGCCCGCTCCTTAGTGGCCGGCGGGGATCTGTGCCAAGGCGTCCTTTTCCGTGGTTAGATCCGCATGGAGCAGGACGGCAAGCAAAATGGACAGCGGCAAAAGCAGCACGAAAATGGCCTGCCCTTGCATCAGGCGGCACAGGATGGTAGCTGCCACCCCGCCGGCAACAAATACCAGCAGCATCCCCAGATGGGCGCCCATGCGCGTCAGATGCACCCTGTCCCGGTGGCGCAGGGCTTTACAAAAGGCCACGCCGGTCTGGCGCAGATGATTGGTACAGAAGGTGGTGGCCATGGGGATGCTTTGGGTCTGGCGGAAGGTATTATACTGCATGGAGCAGATGAAGTTGATGGTGATCTGGGAAATCTGAAAGGGCGCGCTTTCCGGCAGCAGCCCCAAAAATACCACCGCCAACATTTCTAAAAACACCAGTAGGGTATCCCAACGGATGAAATGCAGCCGCTTGATATGGGAGGCCAGGGATTCCGAAAGAAACGCCCCCAAAAAATAGGCGCTCATGGGGATCAGATAATACAGGGCATGGCTCCATTGGCCATTGCCCAGGGCCATGGCGAACAGGACGAAGTTGGCGGTTTGGGCATTGCAGAATACCCCGCCCCGGATGGAATAGGTAAAAGCTCCATAAAATCCCGCCACCCCCATAAGGACGGCGTAGATCCAAGGCTTTTCACATTCTAGGACTGTGGGGGATTTCATAGGGGAAAGGGGAATGGTTTCCATAAGCGATCTTTCAAGGCGGCCATGGGATTTGCTTTGATACAAGCGACGGCCGGGTCCTTGGCTATTATACGCCGCTATGGTGGAAAACACAATGGCTGGCCGTAGGCCCGGGGGGGGGGGGGGGGGCGGGGGGGGGGGCCCCCCCCCCCCGCGGGGGGGGGCGGGCCCCCCGCGCGGGGGGGGGGGGGCGGCCCCCCCCCCCCCCCCCCCCCCCCGCCACGACCCCCCCC
>UQRU01000055.1 GCA_900543475.1 uncultured Eubacteriales bacterium | reverse complement strand
AGCCCCGTTCAGTACAGGACTGAACGGGGCTTCTCCTAAATTACTTTTCTGTGTCTACTTTTGCTTGACAAATGCAGGCTATAAAAAAAACGCCCTCGGGCGTTTATTTTTCCTTCCCAGGATGACAAACCCGCAGGCGTTGCATGTCAAAGCAACGGATGTGCTCTTCCATCCTAGCGCCCATGCCCAGGTAATGGCATAGCAGCGCCCCGCAGGCCTGGCTGTCGCTGCCTGCATGGTGATGCTCCAGGGGGATCTCCAGGTATTGGCAAAGGGTGTTGAGTTTATGATTGGGCAGCTGGGGCAGCAGCCGCCGGCCCATTTGACAGGTGCAGGCAAAGGCGACCTGCTCTTTCCAGGGGATGTGGTAATGGGATAAACACTTGGACAGCACCCCCAGGTCAAAGGTGGCGAAATGGGCCACCGGCACCCCGCTCTCCAGCATGGGCCGGATGAAAGGCCACAGCTCGCTAAAGGTAGGCTGGCCCTGGACCATAGCCGGGGTGATGCCGGTGAGCTGCACGTTGAAGGGCGCGAAATAGGTTTCCGGGTCCACCAACGTATAAAAACGGGATTGAATGGCGCCATCTTCCACGGTGCAGATGCCAATGGCGCTGATGCGGTCATTGGCGGCGTTGGGGGTCTCTACGTCTATGGCGATATAGCGTTCCATGCATTGGCTCCTGCGGGAAACTGGATGGAAGCCTGTCCCATCCAGGGGATATTGTATGCTTCCTGGGGATAGAAGGCGACGCCTTGGCGGACATGAACGATCCATACGCCGGGCAGCCGTTTCCCAGCGCAGCGACGCATCCCCCCCTGGGGCAACCAAGGACGCCCAAAGAACTACTTGTGTATTAGCCTTTTTGCCGGATCAAGATCCCGCTTATGCACGAAAACTCGATATTGGTAAGCATACGCCGCCCGGATATTGGGAACCCCATGGTGACGGCCGGGATTCGTAATGCTATTTGTGCGCACCATGTGGTCGATCTGGTTTTCGGCAAGTAGATTACGCACCCGATTAAGGTCGTCCAGATCCCTAGTGATAAAAACTTCCGCCCGATTCAAAATCGTGAGCATGGGCAAGGCCCCTTTCATCCAGCGGTTGGGCAGGCAAAGGGCTACAAGACGCAAGCCCTCCGCGAAAGGGAACATATATAAGAAAGTATAACATATCACTCTATGGGGGACAAGATAACTGGGCAGGCATTTCCCATAACGTCCTACCGGCTTCCTAAGGGGCAGCCTTCTTTGGCAAAGCCATTGTGCAAGGCAATGGGTGGTGCTATAATCGGTATGGCCATTCCGCAGGCCATATACGCGAGGAGGTGTCCTGGTTGCAAGAACTCCGGTTCGCTTGGAAGCATACGTTGCCCATTTTATTTACCTACCTATTTATCGGCATTGCCTTTGGGGTTCAAATGGCGGAAGCAGGTTATTCCGCCGTTTGGTCGGTGGCGTCGGCATTTTTTATTTACGCCGGCTCCTTGCAGATCGTCATGGTATCCCTGCTGCGCCAGGGCGTGCCCTTGCTGACCATGGCGGCCATAACCTTTTTCCTAAACGCCCGGCATATTTTTTACGGCATTGCCTTTATCGACCGGTTCCGCAAAATGGGTTGGCGATATCCTTATATGGTTTTGACCTTGACGGACGAGACCTATTCCATTCTATGCTCCATAAAATACGAACCGCAGCTCAATGAAGACAAAGCGGCGTTTTATATCGCCCTGCTGAATCATGTCTATTGGATGGTAGGCTGTTTGGTGGGCGGTTGCATGGGCCAGATGCTTCCCTGGGATATGACGGGGATCGACTTTTGCGCCACGGCGTTTTTCCTGGTGGTGGTGCTCGATCAATGGCAACAGTGCAGCTCCCGGATCCCCGCGTGGACGGGCCTGGTATGCGCCCTAGTGTTCTACTTTCTGCTGGGGCCGGACCGGTTCCTGATCCCCGCCCTTTCCGCCAGCATGATTGCATTGGCCCTCCTGCGGGGCCCCGTGACCCGGGAAAGGAGCCGCCATGCATAACGATGCCCTTTATCCGATCCTGATGATCGCTGTGGCCGCCCTGGTCACCTGGCTTACCAGGGCCATTCCCTTCCTGGTGTTCGGCAAGCGGCAGCTGCCCGGTATGGTAGTGTATTTGGGAGAGGTCCTTCCCCCGGCCATTATGGTGATCCTGGTGATCTATTGCCTTCGCAACATTTCCTTTACCACCCCGCCTTACGGCCTGGCGGAGCTGGCAGCCTGCGGCGGGGTATTCCTGGCCCATAAACTCCTAAAAAACATGTATGTTTCCATTATCCTGGGAACCGTTTGCTACATGCTTTTGCTCCGCGTCCTATAAATGCACCATGAAACGAGGTGGACACAATTCATGGTAAAAATCCACTTCCTATGCTACGGCAGGATTTACAGGACGTAAAAAACGGTTGTAAAGAAAGCATAGACTACGTCCCCCTTCCGTTTTTCCAAAGGATTGCCAATATTTCCGGGGGTGCCAGGCTTGCTGATTATCCTATCAGACGAATTAATACATGAACTTGTATAGCGAACAGATCCCTTCTCGTAGAAGGACAAAGGTCTGTTCGCTTTTTTCCATTATAGCAAAAACGCATGCTGTCAAAATGGTATGCTACGCGATCCCAAAGACATATTTGCAGCTTGAGGTATTTTCAGTGATCAAAGTGTTTGCAGCCGCGATGCAGGAAAAATAAGTTATTTAAACTAGAAAAAGGAGGAAATGTATAATATAATAAAATTAAATAAGGAAAGTCCTATTTATAACCTGTCTGAACTACTGTGGTTGGTTGCAGAAACCTTTGCGCTTTCCAAAGCGTGGGAACACAAAAATGGAGGGAATCTCTCTTGATCCAGATACCATATGGGGCAAAACTGTTGGCGGGAAAGTCTGGCCCGGATGAGGGCCTGTGGATGCCGCTCTGGATGCATGAATGGGATACAGCTGAGATCTTCTGCCGGTTGGTACAGAATTGGCTGCCAGGTGCGGTACGAGGGCAGCTGGGGTTGGAAGAGCCCCTTCTGGTAAGCGTGGTGCGGTTTTTAGGACTGATGCATGATGTGGGCAAAGCGACCCCATTGTTTCAAAGCCGCATTTTGCCCCATATTCCCGGAGCGTATGAGCGGTTTTGCAAAGAGATAACTTTGCCAACCTGTTTTTTACACCAACACAGATCTCCCCATGCCCGGGCCAGCGAAGCCATTCTGCTGGACCTGGGATGTCCAGAGGGGATCGCCTCTGTGGCAGGCGCCCATCACGGTAAACCGCAGGTGAATGGTCTGGACGATTATGTCCTTGATCAAATGGAACAATATCCAAGCAATTATTGGGGAAAGGGACAGCGCAAACAATGGCAGGCATTATGGCAGGCCCAATTTCAGGCCGCCCTGGAGGCGTGTGGTTTTTCCGGCCCAGATGCGCTTCCAAAGTTGACAGTTCCCGCCCAACTGTTGCTGACCGGGCTGCTGACCATGGCGGATTGGATCGCCAGCAACCCCAGATATTTCCCGCTGATCCCAGTGGAAGACCTGGGGGAGGGCGTGCTTTATCCTGAACGGGTAGACCGGGCATGGCGCGCCCTATCCCTGACCGGCCCCTGGGAGATCGTATGCTCCGGGATGGATAATGACGCCTTTCACGAGCGATTCGGTTTTGCCCCCAATGCCATACAGCAGGCTGTTTTGCAGGCCGCAAATGGAATGACTGCGCCGGGTATTCTGATCCTGGAAGCACAGATGGGCGTTGGCAAGACAGAGGCTGCGCTGGCGGCAGCAGAGATTTTTGCAGCGAAATTTCAGGCCGGCGGCCTGTTTTTCGGCCTGCCCACCCAGGCCACAGCCAATGGGATTTTTGATCGGCTTACCCAATGGGCCCAAACCCAGTCTCAGGAAATGCTTCACTCCATCCGGCTTGCCCACGGCGCCGCAGAGCTGAACGAGGCGTATCAGCAGCTGATCCCCGGCCGTTCTGTGACCCAGGAAGATGATCCGGATTCCGGCGTAATGGTCCATCAGTGGTTTGAAGGTCGGAAGCAGGCATTATTGGCGGACTTTGTTATTGGGACTGTGGATCAGCTGTTGCTGGCGGCGCTGAAACAGAAACATGTGATGCTCCGGCATCTTGGGCTGGCCGGAAAAGTTGTGGTGGTGGACGAGTGCCATGCCTACGACGCTTATATGAACCGATATCTGGACCGGGCGCTGGCATGGCTGGGATGTTATCATGTGCCGGTCATTCTACTGTCGGCCACGCTGCCGGCCAAACGCCGTTCCCAGCTGATACAGGCCTATTTGGGTACCAACCAACAGGGTAATTGGATGACCAGCCGGGGATATCCTTTGCTGACCTGGACGGACGGGGGCCAGATCCGCCAGGAGATGGTGCCTCTGCCGCCGCAGGAGAAAACCGTTCAGCGTATTTCCCTCCAAGAACAGCAACTGCCGGCGTTTTTGCGGCAGACCGTGGGACAGGGTGGATGTGTGGGCATCATGGTCAACACCGTCAAAAAAGCCCAGGAGCTGGCCGCAGTTCTGCGCAAAGCTTTGCCGGAGCACACGGTATTACTGGTACACGCCCAGTTTTTGAGTCCGGACCGGGCGGAAAAAGAGCAGGAGCTGCTCCGTAGATTGGGTAAAACTTCCACCGCTGCGGAGAGGGATAGGCTGATCGTGGTGGGTACCCAGGTCTTGGAGCAGTCGCTGGATATTGATTTTGATTTTCTGGTAACGGAGCTCTGCCCCATGGACCTGTTGCTACAGCGCATGGGGCGTCTACACCGCCATCCCCGGGTGGACCGGCCGGCATCGCTGCAAACGCCCTGCTGCGCGGTGCTGGACCCTGGAGATGGGAGCTTCGAGGAAGGCAGCCTGGCGGTGTACGGCCGATGGCTGCTGTGGCGCACCCGAAGATTACTGCCCGACTTTATTCGACTGCCTGGGGATATTCCAAAGCTGGTACAGGATGTCTACGGCTGGGAGGAAGCAGATTGCCTGGAAAAAGATGCCGAAAGCCAACGATCCAGGGCAGAATATGAGAAGGAACAAAAGGATAGGGCGAGGAATGCGGAAAGCTTTGCGATCCTGCGTCCCCAGGAGAGCCTGGACCGCACCGGCCTGGACGACTGGATGCAGGAGGAATATGCACAGTCGGATGCCGCAGTCCGGGCAGCTGTGCGGGATGGAGATCCCTCTGTGGAAGTCCTCGTCATGGTACGCCATCAGGATGGAAGCGTCCATTTTCTTCCCTGGTATCAGGAGGGCCGTGCCGTTGCCGCGGACGAGCCCCCCTGTTGGGAGGACAGCCTGCAGATTGCCCGGCAGCGTCTGCGTTTGCCAGGCTATTTTAGCCGCAGATGGAAGATCAATGAAGTGATCCGGGAGCTGGAAGAGCAGAACCGGACCATCCTGCCCCAGTGGCAGCAGGCGCCCTTGCTGAAGGGTGAGCTGGTGTTGCTGTTGGATGAGACGCTTACGGCATATTTGGCACAGACCGTATTGCGGTATGATCAGGCGGAAGGATTGACTTATCGGAAGGAGAAAGCCTATGAAGGAGATTGAATTTAACCTGCTGGAGGAACCATGGATTCGGGTTTTACGGCCCGATTGCAGGGTGGAGGAAGTTTCGCTGCGCCAGGTATTGCTCCAAGCCCAGGCGTATTCCGATCTGGCGGGGGAGTTGCCCACCCAGGATGTGGCGGTTTTGCGGCTGCTGCTGGCGGTGCTCCATGGGGTATTTGGACGGGTAAATGCCCAGGGGCAACCGGTGGAGATCAGTAATATCAGCAGCGCAGTCCGCCAGTGGCGAAGTTTGTGGGAGCTGGGACGGTTCCCGGAACAGCCTATCGTAGACTATCTGGAACAATGGCACGACCGGTTTTGGCTGTTTCATCCAGAGCGGCCCTTCTGGCAGGTGCCGGAGGCGGAGATCGGCACGAAGTATACCTCCGCAAAATTGAATGGAGAGCTGTCGGAGAGCGGCAATAAACTGCGGCTGTTTCCCGCCTATGCCGGAACAGGAAAAACAGAACTGACCTACGCGCAAGCTGCCCGGTGGCTGCTGTATATCAATGGGTTTGACGATACTTCTTCCAAGCCAAAGGGTACGGGACTACCTTCGGTTGGCGCCGGTTGGCTGGGAAAACTGGGACTGATACAGGCAGTAGGTAACAATCTGTTTGAAACCTTGCTTATGAATCTGATGTTGCTTCAGGATGCCAGTAAGGCATGGGGCGAAGAAAAACCCTGCTGGGAATTGGACCATCCGCGCAGCGGGGAACGCATCGAGATCAGCCAACCGGACAATCCGGCGGCGTTACTCACGCTGCAGTCCCGCCGGTTGCTTTTATACCGAAATGGCGATCGCGTGATCGGGTATGCCCTGTTGGGCGGAGATTTCTTTGAAAAGACCAATGCGTTCTGTGAGCAGATGACCATCTGGCGAACCACCCAGGAGAAAAAGGATGCGCCGTTTATTTATCTGCCTAAACGCCATGATCCCAGCCGGCAGTTTTGGCGGGAGTTCCCTACAATCTTCACCGAGCGATCCAGCGCCGATACCCCCATCCACACGCCGGGAATTGTGCGGTGGATGACGCTGCTGCAAAATCCCACCCAACATTGCCTAAGTTCCAAAACACTCGTTCGGTTTCGGGTTACAGGCGTCGAGTATGGCGACAAGGATTTTTTCGTGACGGATACCTTCCAGGATGAGCTTTCCTTTCACATTTCGCTATTAGATGAAATAGGAAGAGCATGGCGAAATATTATTAAAGGCGAAATCCACCGCTGCGAGCAGTTTGCCGATGCTTTGGGGAAGCTGGCGCGCGATCTTGCCCAAGCGGCGGGGGCTGGTGAGAAAGACGTATCACAAAGCGCTAAGGAGCAGTTCTATTTCCGCATCGATCAGCCCTTCCGCCAGTGGCTTTACTCGATCGACCCGGACTGGGACGAGGAAGAGACCGATGCCAGCCTTGCCGCCTGGCGGGAACAGTCCCGGAAGATTGCCTATGCCCTGGGGCATCAGCTGGTGGAAGAAGCCGGCCCTACAGCTTTTGTTGGGCGCATGATGAAGGAAAAGATAGGGAAAAAGGAGGTCGAATATCGGTGTGCAGCGCCGATCGCCAGTAATAAATTTGCATATCGCATCAGCATCATTGAGAAAAAGGGGTGACATGATGACAGAACAGAAGACGCAGCTGATCAGAAGTTATGTAGCCCGCCGCTTAGGCTGGCTGCAGACCCAGGCGGAGCACCCGCAGAAGGCGATTCTGGCAAACCTGCGGCGGGGGGTGGGACATGCCCCAGGCGATCTACCAGAGTTGTGGGGGGCGTTATTGCAGGATTTTCCATTGGAATTGGAGAGCCAGGATGGTATCCCTACCCGCGCCGAGTGGGCCGCGTATCTAGCACTGACCTGCTATGCCCTGCATCAGCAAGGGCACGGGTTGCCCAGGGATAACATGCACCAAAAAGACGCCCGATTTGGGCAGGCGGTCCGGAAGCTGGTGAAACCGAAAGAGCAGCCGGATGACGCCAGCGTGCTACGCCGGTTCAACGCCTTGGCCACCGCTAGCACGATGCCGGAATGCGCCCATCACCTGCGGGGCATCATTCAGCTGTTGCGGGCTGGCGGGATCCCATTGGATTATGTGCAGTTGGCAGAGGATCTGTACTGGCTACAGAACCCCGTTACCGCCCAACGGGTGAGGCTGCGCTGGGGCCAAGACTATTACTACGCGCCTAAGACAGAGGGGACAAACCAATAACAAGAAACAAAAAAGGAGTATGGATATGGAACAAAAACGCCTTTATATTGACCTTCATGTGCTGCAAACCGTTCCCCCTAGCTGTCTGAACCGGGATGACACCGGAAGCCCCAAAACCGCTGTTTATGGTGGCACTACCCGGGCCAGAGTGTCCTCTCAATCCTGGAAACGGGCGGTGCGGCTGATGTTCCGGCAGGAATTGCTCCCGAAAGAGCAGCTGGGCGAGCGCACCAAGAAGATTGTTGCAATGGTGGCCGGTGAGATCAGCAAACTGGCGCCGGATCGGGATTCCGTAAAGCTAGCCATGGATGCTTTGAAATATGCGGGACTGGACAAAGTCAATGAGGATAAAGGAACGGATGCACTCTTCTTTATGAGCTACGATCAGGCCGGCGCCCTGGCAAAGTTGATTGTGGCTGGCAGCGACGACAAAAAAGCCTATAAGGAAGCGCTGAAAGAAAAACCTTCCGTGGATATGGTGTTGTTTGGCCGTATGGTGGCCAATGATCCCTCCCTCAATTATGACGCAGCGGCGCAGGTTGCCCACAGCATCTCCACCCATCCGGTACAGAACGAGTATGACTACTTTACCGCGGTGGATGACCGCGCACCCGAGGACAACGTCGGCGCCGGCCATCTGGGCACAGTGGAATATAACTCCGCTACGCTTTACCGGTATGCCACCGTGAACCTCATGGAGCTGTCGGAACACCTGGGCAAGGAGATGACCCCAGCCGTAGTTCGTGCCTTTGCCGAAGCCTTTATCCGCTCCATGCCCACCGGCAAACAGAATACCTTTGCCAACCGCACCCTGCCCGACGCTGTGTACCTTACCATCCGGGAGGATCAGCCCGTTAATCTATGCGGCGCCTTTGAACGGGCGGTACCCGCCTCTTTAGAAGGGTATGTGGAGCCTTCCAAGCGCCGGTTGGTGGAGTATGCGCAACAGATGTATCAGACCTATGCCGATGC
This sequence comes from uncultured Eubacteriales bacterium, assembly GCA_900543475.1. Taxonomy (GTDB): domain Bacteria; phylum Bacillota; class Clostridia; order Christensenellales; family CAG-138; genus Pelethousia; species Pelethousia gallinarum. Next base: position 3,852 of record UQRU01000055.1, on the reverse strand, counting down.
ACCCAGTGAAGCATTGACGATTGGCGCTGGCCTGGAGCAATTGGCCCAGTCCATGCCGATGAAGGCAGCCCTGTCCGCATTGGAGGATGCCGTTCGGCAGCGTTTGGGTGGAAACGGGGTGGCGTGATGGCAACCTTGTTGCTGCGCCTGGCAGCCCCGTTACAATCCTGGGGGGCAGACTCCAAATTTGAAATCCGGAAGACGAACCGGGAACCTACCAAAAGCGGTGTAATCGGCCTGTTGGCGGCAGCATTGGGCCTTGCCCGGGATGACGACCAGGCCCTGCAGCGCCTTAACGGGTTACGCTTTGCCGTGCGGGTGGACCAGGAGGGCCAACTGCTTCGGGATTACCACACGGCCAACAATCCCACGCCGGACCAGGTTTGGGAGGCACGGAGCCGGGGGAAAGCCCCACGCGCGCCCTATGTCACCAAACGGTATTATCTGTCGGACGCCATCTTCCTGGTGGGGCTGGAGAGTGAAGATGAAGCCTTGTTGCAGCAGCTGCAGCAGGCGCTCGCCCATCCCGTCTATCCGCTGTTCTTGGGGCGCCGTTCCTGTCCGCCCACCCTGCCCCTTTGTCTGGGGATTCGGACTACTGGATTGCTGGATGCGCTGGAGACTGAACCCAGTCAGGCGCCCGCCTGGCGTCGTCACCCGCTAGCCGAGACGAGGATTCTGGCCGATGCAACGCCCTTCCAGCCCGGGGCGGTCCCCCGGCAGGATTTGCCCATCTCCTTCAGCCCGATCCACCGGCAGTTTGGCTATCGCCCGGTGCGGGAATTCCCGGTCTCATTGGCGGAGGAGACGGCCCCCCAGAGCGAGACTACCCACGACCCCTTTGCAGAATTGAGGTGACAGCATGTATTTATCCCGCGTGGAACTGGATGTGACCCGCCGCGCCACAATGCGGGCGATGGCCTCGCCACAGATGTTACACGGCGCCGTGGAACGTTCCTTCCCTGGCCCGCGCCGCCGACGGCTCTGGAGGCTAGACCGGCTGGGGGACAAACTATATCTGTTGATGCTCAGCGAGGATCGGCCCGACCTATCGGTTATAGAAGACCAGTTCGGCCCGCCGGGTATGGCGGATGCAGCAACCAAGGATTATGACCAGTTGCTGCGCCGGATCACCCCAGGCAGCGCCTGGCAGTTTCGGCTGACAGCCAATCCTACAAGGAGCTGCCCCACAAAGGACGGTTCCGGCGGCCGGGGCAAAGTGTATGCACACTGTACCGTGGCATATCAACAACAGTGGCTGCTGGATCGCGCGGAAAAACATGGTTTTTCCCTCAACCCGGAGGCGTTTACCGTAACAGAAAGCCGCTGGCTGCATTTTAATAAAGGAACGGAGTCCGGACGCCCGGTCTCGCTGCTGTCGGTGACCTATGAGGGCGTTTTACAGGTGACGGATCCCGGTCGGTTCTGTGCCCTGCTCACCAACGGCATTGGTCGTGGCAAGGCCTATGGCTTTGGGCTTATGACCGTTATCAGCCGGAGGTAGCGGACTGTGACAAAACATTCTGGTATGATCCGACCGGATCTGCAGGCCCTGCCGCAAGTCAAGGATCGCATGACCTTCCTGTACTTGGAACACTGCACTCTGGAGAGACAGGATGGGGCCATTACGGTGACGGATGAAAACGGTGTGGTCCATATCCCGGCAGCGGCCATTTCTGTGCTGTTGCTGGGACCTGGGACCCGTGTTACACATCGGGCCATGGAACTAATGGGGGATACCGGCGTGGGGACTGTCTGGGTCGGCGAACATGGCGTGCGCTATTATGCCCACGGCCGTCCGTTGACGACACGGGCGAACCTTTTGATCCGACAGGCGGAGCTGGTGAGCAATACCCGCAAGCATTTGGATGTGGTCAGGAAAATGTATCAGCTGCGCTTTCCAGATGAGAATGTGGCCCATCTGACCATGCAGCAACTACGCGGACGAGAGGGGAGCAGAGTGCGGAATGTTTACCGTGCATACGCTAAGGAAACCGGGGTCGCCTGGAACGGACGTGTTTACAATCCAGACGACTTTTCTTCAGGAGATGCGGTCAATCAAGCGCTGTCAGCCGGTCATGCTTGCCTGTATGGTCTGGCCCATGCTGTCATCGTCGCTTTAGGCTGTGCACCGGGGTTGGGGTTCATTCATGTGGGGCATGAGCGATCCTTTGTATACGATATTGCCGATCTGTACAAGTCAGAAATCACGATTCCGATCGCCTTCCAAACCGCCGCAGAGGAGCCGGAGGATCTGCCGGCTGTTGTACGACGCCGCGTGCGGGACGCCATGGTAAGCGCCAGAATTTTAGAGCGAATGGTCCACGATATCCGCTGGCTGCTTTCGCCAGCAGAGGAAAGCATGGAACTGGAGGAAGCAATTTACCTTTGGGATAACCAAAGGGGAGTGGTATCAAATGGGATCAATTATTTTCGTGAAGAGGAGGGGGATGGGCCATTATCGTCATCACCATGACCGACTGTCCGCCCCAGCTGAGAGGCGATCTCTCCAAATGGCTATGTGAGATCAATACTGGCGTCTATGTGGGACAAGTAAGCCAGCGGGTGAGGGAAGCGCTCTGGATACGGGTCTGTGAAAATTTAAAGAATGGCCGTGCAACCATGGTCTATTCCACTAACGGCGAGCAAAAGATGGACTTTCGGGTGCATAACACCGCATGGGAACCGGTGGATTTTGATGGACTCAAACTGATGCGTCGACCGCTACCGCAGGCCGTTCAGCCTTCGGAGATGATAAAGCCTGGGTTTAGCCACGCTGCCAAACGTCAAATGGCCCAGAGGGCCCATGCTAAAGCGGGGACAGTCCCAGATTCTTTCGTGGTTGTTGATCTAGAAACCACGGGACTGGATCCGGCTAAGGACGGCATTATTGAGCTTGCAGCAATACGGATAGAAGCAGGAAAGGAAACACAGCGGTTTGCTGCCTTGGTTCAGTGCAATCGAAAGTTGCCAAAAACAGTAGCAGAACTGACCGGTATTACAGACCAACTGTTAAAGGAGCAAGGAGCGCCATTGGAGCAAGCACTACAGGGATTTTTGTCTTTTGTTGGGAAAGATAGATTGGTAGGATACAATATTGCCTTTGATATGGGGTTCCTCAGATCAGCTTGCACTGGATTAGGAAAACCAGTGCTTACTAACCGCTGTACTGATTTGTTAAGCCTTGCACGACGAAGAATATATGGTGTGCCGAACTATCAGCTGTCCACTTTGGCAAAACATTTGGAGCTGCCCTGTAAAGAGGTCCATCGAGCGCAAAAGGACTGCGAACTAATGCTGCAATTGTATTTCAAACTAAATGAATTCTCTTGATCTGACAAAAAAGAATGTAGAAATGACGGGCTTTTTTTAGTCTGTTCCCCGCACACGCGGGGGTGATCCCGCCACATGGGAGCAGGTGGTGGGCATTGCCAACTGTTCCCCGCACACGCGGGGGTGATCCCTCCCGACGGCCATAGGCCAGGGTGGTCTCCTCCTGTTCCCCGCACACGCGGGGGTGATCCGTATATTCCCACGAGCAGTCCGTCCAGATGATGCTGTTCCCCGCACACGCGGGGGTGATCCTTCTCCCTTTTCTCGGTGATGGTGATCTGGATGCTGTTCCCCGCACACGCGGGGGTGATCCTATGCCGCCGCAGCGGACAACGCCCGGGCAAAACTGTTCCCCGCACACGCGGGGGTGATCCCTCAAATACCAAGTGGATGTCGTCCTTGGTGGACTGTTCCCCGCACACGCGGGGGTGATCCTCTACGGTTACCCTCCAAAGCAAGGTCGAAGTCCTGTTCCCCGCACACGCGGGGGTGATCCAGCTACATTTATGCCCCCATCTT
>UQRU01000054.1 GCA_900543475.1 uncultured Eubacteriales bacterium | reverse complement strand
CCGCAAAAAGCCTTGCGTAGCAAGGGTTTCTCTGCATAGCTCCCTGGCCGCGCCGTAGGCGCAAGGGAGCTATGAAACCTCGAAAAAGTGGCGCAAGCCACTTTTTCGACAGCCAAAAAGGCGGCCAAAGCCGCCTTTTTTTCGTTCCTGCGTTAAAGGTCATCCCAGGGGTCCTGCCATAGCACCACAGGCCCGTCCCCGGTCTTTTTCAAGTCGATGAGCCGCTGGTTCTTGCTGCCCCGGAACTTCAGCTCCAGGGAGCGCTGGGCCTCCAAATAAGGCCCGTCCACCAGCACGTCCGCCTCCTGAAGCAAGCCCTGTACGGCCGGGTCCTCCATGGCCCGCAGTTCCTCCAGGGTGTAGCCCGTATAGGCCCATACCTGCTTCCCCATGGCGTGGGCCCCTTGGGCCAGCGCCAGGCAGGCCGCCGCCTGCTCAAAGGGTTCCCCCCCGGAAAGGGTCAAGCCCCCGCAAAGGGGATTATGCCGCATCTTGGCCAGGATGTCCTCCGTATCCATTTCCTGGCCGGCGTTGGGGTCGTGGGAGCCTGGATTGTGGCAACCCGGACAATGATGGGAACAGCCCTGGACAAACACCGCCGTCCGCAGCCCCGGCCCATCCACAATGGAATCCTGCACCAAACCGAATACCCGTATCCGCATGGGGCGCCTCCTATAGGGTATGCTTCACCCGCTGGGCTTCTTCCGCCCGCTTGGCGTCGTTCCATTTATCCATGGTGCCCACCAGATACCCGGTGATCCGCCGGATCCGCTGGAAGTGGGGGCCTTCATGCTCCGCCCTGCCGCACCGGGGGCAGGTATCCCCGATGATGCCGTTATAGCCGCATACCCCGTCCCGGTCCACCGGGTGGTTGATGGAGCCATAGCCGATCCCCGCCTCCTTCATGCACCGCACGATGCGCTCAAAGGCCTCCAGGTTCTGGGCCGTATCCCCGTCCAATTCCACATAGCTGATATGCCCCGCATTGGTCAGGGCATGGTAGGGGGCCTCCAGCCGGATCTTGTCGAAGGCGCCGATGGGGAAATACACCGGCACATGGAAGCTATTGGTATAGTATTCCCGGTCGGTGATGCCGGGAAGGGCCCCGAACCGCTTACGGTCCAGCTTAACGAACCGGCCGGATAACCCTTCCGCCGGCGTGGCCAGCAGGGTAACGTTCAGCTTGCGGGCCTGGGAGATGTCATCCATGCGCTTGCGCATGTGGGAGATGATCTCCAAGCCCAGGTTTTGTGCCCGTTGGCTTTCCCCGTGGTGCTGGCCGATGAGGGCCTTGAGGCATTCCGCCAGGCCGATGAAGCCCACGGACAGGGTGCCGTGCTTGAGCACCTCCCCCACCTCGTCGTTCCAGCCCAGGTTCTCGCTGCCCAGCCAGCAGCCCTCCCCCATGAGGAAGGGATAATTGCAAACCTTCTTCTTGCACTGGATGGCGAACCGCTCCAACAGCTGCTCCACGCACAGGTCGATCTTCCGGTCCAGCTCGTCGAAGAACCATTCGATGTTGCCGTTGGCCAATATGGCGATCCGGGGCAGGTTGATGGTGGTAAAGCTCAGGTTGCCCCGCCGGGGCGCGATCTGATTATCCGGGTCGTACACGTTCCCCATGACCCGGGTGCGGCAGCCCATATAGCCCACTTCCGTCTCATAGCGGCCGGGCTTGTAATAGGCCAGGTTAAAGGGGGCGTCCAGGAAGGAGAAATTCGGGAAGAGCCGCTTGGCGCTGCACCGGCAGGCCAGGCGGAACAGGTCGTAGTTGGGATCCCCGGGGTTATAGTTGACCCCCTCCTTGACCCGGAAGATCTGGATGGGGAAGATGGGGGTCTCCCCATGGCCCAGGCCCGCCTCGGTGGCCAGGAGCACGTTTTTCATCACCATACGGCCTTCGGCGCTCACGTCCATGCCGTAGTTGATGCTGGAAAAGGGCGTCTGGGCTCCTGCCCGGGAATGCATGGTGTTCAGGTTGTGGATCAGGGCCACCATGGCCTTATAGGTCTCCCGGTCCGTATCCTCCAATGCCTTGTCCCTGGCAAAGGCCTGGGCCCTGAGGAAGGCTTCCTCGTCCACCCCCGCTTCCAAATAAGCCGTTGCCTCCGCTTTCAGATAGCCGTTGCCGTCGTCCAGGCAGGGGGCAAGGCCCAAGGCTTCCGCCGCCTTTTGGCCCGCCTCCACCGCCGCCTTGTCCAGGCCCAGCAGTTCCAGGCTCCTGGCCAGGTGCCGGGTATAGTTTTGCCGGTAGGTCTTGGCCACGCCGGGGGCCAGGCCATAATCGAAATTCACGATGCTTTGGCCCCCATGCTGGTCGTTCTGGTTGGACTGGATGGCAATACAGGCCAGGGCCGCATAGCTGGATATATGCTTGGGCTCCCGCAAAACCCCATGGCCGGTGGAAAATCCCCCGGCAAACAGCTGCAATAGGTCGATCTGGCAACAGGTGGTGGTCAGGGTATAAAAATCCAGGTCATGGATATGGATATCCCCTTCCCGATGGGCCTGGGCATGCTCCGGGTGCAGGACGAACATCTCGTAAAACTGCTTGGCACCCTCGCTGCCGTATTTGAGCATGGAGCCCATGGCGGTATTGCCGTCGATGTTGGCGTTTTCCCGCTTGATGTCGCTGTCGCTGGCATCGGTATAGGTGATGTCCTCATAGATCTTCATCAGCCGGGTATTGGCCTGGCGGATCCGGGTGCGTTCCGCCCGGTAAAGGATATACGCCTTGGCGGTGCGCACATGCCCATTGTCGATCAACACCTGCTCTACGCAATCCTGGATCTGTTCCACCTCCGGCTGGTTTAGCCCCGCTTCCTCCAAACGGGCGGCCACCTGGGCGGCCAGCGCCGCCGGGTCCTCCCTGTGCAGGCCAGTCGCTGCAAAGGCTTTTTCAATGGCGGCTGTGATCTTTTCCAAATCAAACGCCACGATCCGGCCATCTCGTTTTTTAATGCTGTCGATCATGTCCCTACTCCTTTGTCGATTCCCGCGCCCCAGGCTTTTTCCCTTGTGGCACAACATATAGTATACGCTTGCCTATCTAGTATACATATTTGGTAGCTTCCATGCAAGCCAAAAAGCACCCTGCTCCAGAATTCGACATCTTTTCATGCAGCGGGCAGGCGGCTTGCGTACGCCCGGCGGGATATATTGCAAAAACGGTTCTTCCCATTCCCATACAAAAGGACGGCATGGCTGCCGCCATGCCGTCCCCGTTGGGCAATGTGGGGGCCACAGGGCACAGGCCCCATGGCAGGGTACCATTTATATGGATCAATATTCCGGCTCGATCAAACCATAGTTGCCATCTTTGCGCTGATACAGGACGTTTACATGGCCCTCTTCCGCATTCTCAAACACGTAGAAGGAATGGCCCAGCAGCTCCATCTGCAAAATGGCTTCCTCCACGCTCATGGGCTTGATGGCAAACCGCTTTACCCGAACGACCTTGCGCTCTTCCTCCTCCCCATCCTCTAAGGGGGCATAGACAGGCTCTGCCCGGAAGGCGCCCTGCCGCAGGTTCTTTTCCAGCTTGGTGCGATGCCGTACGATCTGGTGCTCCAATTTGGCCAGCACGCTGTCCACGGAAGCATACATATCGCCGGAAGCCACTTCGCCGCGAATGATGCCGCCGGCATAGGGGATCGTAACCTCAACGATGTGGCGGTTGCGCTCTACCGCCAGGGTAACATGTGCTTCGGTGTCCTCGGGGAAATACTTGTCAAGCTTGGATACCTTTTTGGTTACGAGATCCGAGAGGTATTCCGATACCTCAATGTTCTTGCCCGTGATGGTAATACGCATATTCTCATTCCCCTTTCCCGCGCCGGCGCCGGGCCGGGACCCGGACGGACGGCGCACTTTCTTCTATAGTCTTAGTATAACATAAAGGGGAATGGATAAAACAGGCTTTTCTGTGAAATGTTACGGGCAATCTTTTCGATGTCGGTCCGTAACGGCGCTAGGCCATAAACAACCCCAGGAAGGCATAGGCCAGGAAGCTGGCCACATAGGCCACGGCGATCTGCCACAGCACGGCAAAGGCGGTCCAGCCCCGGCTATTCAGCTCCCGCCGCATGGTGGAAACGGCGGCCACGCAAGGGGTATAGAGCAGCACGAACACCAGGAAGGCGTAAGCGGCCCGGGGGGTAAAGGTATTGGACAACGCCGCCGCGATGGCGGTATCCTGGGCGGATAGGGAAAAACCATAGAACATGGCCAGGCTGGAGACCACCGCCTCCTTGGCCACGAGGCCCGTTAAAAGGGCCACAGCCGCCTGCCAGGTGCCAAAGCCCTGGGGCTTGAACAATGGGGCCAAAAGCCCGCCTAGGGCGCCTAGGATGCTTTTTGAGGCGTCTGTAACCAAGGTGAGCTGGAAGCTGTAGTTCTGCAAAAACCACAGGATCACGCTCATGGCGAAGATGATGGTGCCGGCCTTTTGCAAAAAGTGGGAGACCCGTTCCCAAACATGGGTAAAGGTGTTCCGTGCGGTGGGGATGCGATAGGGAGGCAGCTCGATGACAAAGGGAGCGTCCTGGCCCTGGAAGAGTTTTTTCTTAAACAGCAGCCCGGAGAGAATGCCCAGCAGGATACCCAGGCCATACAGGGAGAAGATCACCAGCCCTCTGCCCTTGGCAAAGAACGCCCCGGCGATCAGTCCATAGACCGGCAGCTTGGCGGAACAGCTCATAAAGGGCAGCAGCAGGATGGTCATCCGCTTGTCCTTTTCGTTGTCCATGGTACGGGCGCCCATGGCGGCGGGCACGGTGCAACCAAAGCCCATTAAAAGAGGGATGAAACTTTTGCCGGAAAGGCCGAAACGGCGCATGGGCTTATCCATGATAAAGGCGATCCGGCTCATATAGCCGCTATCCTCCAGCATGGACAGGCAGAAAAACAGGATGGCGATCTGGGGCAGGAAGGTGAGCACGCCCCCCACCCCGGTGAGGATGCCGTCGCATACCAGGCCGGTGAGCCAGGTAAATGCGCCGGCGCTCTCCAAGGCTTGCCGCACAAAGGGGATCAGCAGGGAACCGATGGATTCGCTGACCAGGTCCGAAAGCCAGGCGCCCACCGTGGAAAATGTCAGGGCGAAGATCAACAGCATGATTCCCAGGAATATGGGCATGGCCCATATTTTATGGGTAAGGATGGCGTCGATCCGGTTGGCGGCGGAAAGCTCCTCCGGCCGTCTGGCCCGCTTGAGGGCGGCGGCGCATACCCGCTCCACATACCGGTAACGGCTGTCCGCCACCATGGTCTCGTTGTCCCCCAGGGGGCTGGCGGCGGCGTATTCCGCCACCACCGCATCCACCTGCTTGGATATCGCCTCAGGCAGGTGTAGGCTTTCCCGCAGTAGGCCATCCCCTTCCAGGATCTTGATCTGGGCCCAGTGAAGGGGCAAGCCCGCCTTTTTTACATAGGGTTCCACCAATTGGCCGATCCGGTGATGGGCCATATGGGTCAGGTCGTCGTACAGATCGTCCGGCTCGATGTTAAAGCCCTCGTGGAACTGGGTATGGATGGCATGGATGAGCCGCTGGGCCTGGGCCAACAGCTGGTCGATCCCCAGTCCGGTCCGGGCAGAGATGGGGATCACCGGCACCCCCAGCTCCAGGGAGAGCCGCTCCACGTCGATCCGATCCCCCTGCTTTTCCACCTCGTCCATCATGTTCAGGGCGATGATCATGGGCCGTTCCAGCTCCATGAGCTGTACGGTCAAGTATAGGTTCCGTTCCAGGTTGGTGCCGTCTACAATGTTGATGATGGCGTCGGGCTTTTCCTCCACGATGAACCGCCGGGCCACCAGTTCCTCCATGGAATGGGGGGAGAGGGAATAGATCCCCGGCAGGTCCACCAGGGTAATGTCATGGCCATGGGTGCAGATGGCGTCCTGGCCTACCTGGCCCTGGTTGGGCTGCTTGACCCGGCCTTCCTTTTTTTCTACCGTTACCCCCGGCCAATTGCCAACATATTCCCGGCCGCCGGTCATGGCGTTGAACAGGGTGGTTTTGCCGCAATTGGGATTGCCCACCAGAGCCAGCTTCACCGGCTGGCCATCTTCATCATCCGTTGGCTCTTGCCCTGGTTTGCTCCCAGAAGGGTCCGCATATCCCTCGCCATGGCCGCTGGTAAAGGATACTGTCAGCCGGGCAGCCCGTTCGTGGCTGGCCTGGTCCGTATCCGAAGCATGGCCCAACTGGCTGCGGGAACGCTGCTCATGGGCCTTCAGGGCTTCCTGTTGCTTGTGCCTGAGGGTTTGCGCTTCGTCCTCGTCCATAAGGGTGATCTGCAAAGCGTCTTCCCGCCGCAAGGACAGGGAATAACCCCGCAGGGTGATCTCGATGGGGTCCCCCATGGGCGCCGTCTTTATGATGGTGATCCGGGTGCCCGGGGTGATCCCCATATCCACGATCCGCCGGCGCATCCGAGGGTCGCCTGCGTTTACACTATATACATAGCCGCTTTCCCCAGGGCTTAATGCCCCCAGGGTCCTGCGCGTCGTTGCTCCATCCATACGCTATTTACCCTTTCATCAGCCATACCAATTCAGAATAAGTATAGATTTCCTGCCGCAGCCTTGTCAAGAGGCTGCCTACATCCATTGCGTCCTGGTTTGGAAAGGGGTATAATGGCAAGGAAATCCTGGCCCCGGGCAGCGGGCCCGGGCCGGGGTCTCCACTTATTTTGCGCAAGGAGCTTCTCCTTTTTTTGCGCCATGCTAGGAGGGAAACCATGAAGGAAATTCTTGCCCAGGCCCAGGCGGCTATTGCGGAGCTTTTGTCCGCTGCGGTCACCCTAAAGCCCGGGGATATGATGGTGGTGGGTTGTTCCACCAGCGAGATCTGCGGCCAAATGATCGGCACCGGTTCCTCCCAAGAGGCTGCCAAGGCAGTGATGGACGCGCTGCTGCCGGCCGCCCGGGAACGGGGGCTTTACCTGTGCGTCCAATGCTGCGAGCACCTCAACCGCAGCCTGGTGGTGGAACGGGCCTGCATGGAAGCCTACGACCTACAGCAGGTTTGGGTACGGCCCCAGCTTCATGCCGGCGGCGCCATGGCCCTGGAAGCCATGGCCCGCTTCCAAGACCCGGTAATGGTGGAGGACCTACGGGCGAAAGCCGCCGCCGGACTGGATATCGGCGGTACCCTCATCGGGATGCACCTCAAGCCCGTGGCGGTCCCCGTCCACGCCAAAACCCGCCGGATTGGCCAGGCCAACCTCACCATGGCCTGGACCCGCCCCAAATATGTGGGCGGCCCCAGGGCCCAATATGACCCCATCCCCCAGCATTAGGCAGAAAAAATAAATGTTTTCAGGCTAGTCCGGTAAAATATTTGTTGTGTTTTTTCGGCGTATCGATTATAATAGCCTGTAGGTTGTTCGGATTTTTCGGGCTGTGGTTGCAAGTCGATGCCAGTCGCAGGCGAAACGATCCACGTAAGCGGGCCAAAGCGCCCGTGAGCATGGTGCGGCTTAGATGTAAGTCCGTCCGCATCCCCTTTGGGGCTGCGAGAGAAGTAGTAGTGGGCGGCACATTGCCTAGTAGCGAACCTTCCAGACGGCGGGTGTGGGGTCAAAGACCAGGTCAGCCGAAAAATACGAATGATCGGAAAATATTTTTTACAAGGGGATTTGTACACAATGTTCCAAGACAAGACTTTGGTATGCAAGGATTGCGGCGCGGAGTTCGTTTTCTCTGCCGGCGAGCAGGAGTTCTACGCTGAAAAGGGTTTCCAGAACGAGCCCATCCGCTGCAAGGCATGCAGGAACGCCCGGAAATCCCAGCGCAATGGCGAGCGTGAAATGTACGATGCCGTTTGCGCCGAGTGCGGTGCGCCCACCAAGATCCCGTTCGTTCCCAAGAATGACCGGCCCATCTACTGCAGCGCTTGCTTCCAGAATCACCGTTAACCCTCTCGACGCTCTACGAGCAAAGGCTTCCTAATCCCCTATTTCCCCGCACTGCGGACGAATTCGGTGCATTAGTAAAAGCAACAAAGGCCTCGGTTCCGAGGCCTTTTTCGTTTGCCCAGGCTTTTGTTGGCGGTAGGACGCCCTGCGGGGGGGGCGGCGGCGTTTGGCGGCCGGGGGCCTTCGGCCCCCCGGCCTGCCAAACCAAAGCCGGGGCCAAAGGCCCCGGCTTTGTGGGCGCTTTGCGCCCCCGCCGCCCCCCCCGCAGGGCCGCAGCGGTTCCCAAAAAAGGCAGGACAAAGGCAGACCGTCCCCGCTGGGGAAAATCTACCTTTCTCCCGATAAGCGTCTATTCAAGATCCAGCTCCGGCGGTTCGTCCAGGGTATCCGAAACGTATTTCCCATTCTTCTTGCGCTGGCGCACGCATTCGGAAAGCAGGTATTCGATCTGGCCGTTCACCGAGCGGAAATCATCCTCCGCCCAAGCTGCGATGGCGTCGTATAGCTTGGTGGAAAGCCGCAGGGGGATCTGTTTTTTCTGGTTGCCCGCCATGTTAGTACAGGCTCCCGGAGTTGACCACCGGCTGGGCGTCATGGTTGCCGCACAGCACCACCAGCAGGTTAGAGACCATGGCGGCCTTGCGCTCCTCGTCCAACTCCACCACATGGGTTTCATTCAGCCGTTCCAGGGCCATCTCCACCATACCCACGGCCCCGTCCACGATCATCTTCCTGGCGTCGATGGTGGCGGAAGCCTGCTGCCGTTGCAGCATCACCGCCGCGATCTCCGGCGCGTAGGCCAGGTAGGTGATCCGGGCTTCCAGGATCTCCAAGCCCGCCTCCTGCACCTTGCTTTGGATCTCATCCCGAATGCGGGCCGCCACCACCTCGCTGGACCCCCGCAGGCTTCCTTCGTCCGCGATGCCGTCCCCGGTGGTATCCACGTTGGGGGCGATGTCATAGGGGTAGATCCGCACGATGTTCCGCAATGCGCTGTCGCATTGCAGGGAGAGGTATTCCTTATAATTGTCCACCGTGAATACCGCCTTGGCCGTATCCACCACCCGCCACATCACCGCAATGCCGATCTCCACCGGATTGCCCAGGCAATCGTTGATCTTCTGTCGGTTGTTGTTGAGGGTCATGATCTTCAGGGAGATCTTCTTTCCCGCCGCATCCCCCGTCACCGTAGCGCCGTTCCCTCCGCTATGCACCGACAAGGTCAGACGGTTCTGGCCCCCGTCCACGTCCCCGCTCTGTTTGAGCCGGGTCTTGGCCGCCGGGTTTACCGCCACGCAGAAGGGATTGACGTAATAGAAGCCCTCCCCCTTAAGGGTGCCCACGTATTTGCCGAACAGGGTCAGCACCAGGGCCTCCTGGGGCTTAAGCACCTTCAGGCCGCATAGGAAAATCCAGCTGAAGCTGACCCACAGGATCCCCAGCACCAGAAGGAATACCCCCAGGGCCCCTTCCACATGGGAGCCGCCATAGGTATCCACCAGGCTGGAACCGATCACGCAGAGAAAAATGCTTGCCACAAAGGCCAGGATCCACAGGACCAGCGCCCGCATACCATGGTTTTTATTGGTGAGAATTCTTTCATTCATAGCCGTAGCCTCCGATTGATTTGATATCATTATAATATCATCATGCTATAACCCTGTCAATCCCTTTTCCAAAAAGAAAAGCCCTGGCCCAAACTGGGCCAAGGCTTGCCGTTAAGCCGGTTCTTGCGGGGCTGCCTCCGGCGGCCCGTTCGCCGCCCCTTGGGCGGGGGCGTCGGATGGCTGGCCCTCCGGCGGGGCCTGTTCTGCCGGCGCATTGCCGGCGTCCTTCGTAGCGCCGTCCGGGGCCTGGCTGCGTTCCGGCCTGTCCCCGGGCATCTGGCCTCCCCGGTCGCCGCCAAAGCCGCCGCCCCGGCCGCCCATGTTCATGGAGCCCAGGTCGCTAAGGCTGAGGCTTCCCGTATCGATAAGGGCGGAGGAATCCGCTTGCTGGCCCGCCTCCGTGGCGGGGATGGTTCCATCCAGCTGGCCCCGTACGCTTTGGGCCCGCAGCTGGCAGAAGGTGCGGAGGGCCTCTACGCCCGTCTGAAATTCCTCATAGGAATAGAAGGCGCTGGGGTCCTGCTCCACATAGGGGCTGATGAGACTTACCGCCTGCTCCAGCACCTGTTCGAAATGGCCGCTTTCAAAGTACCCGCTAATGAATTCGTCAAAGATGGCGTGGTACTGTTCCAGGTAGGTCTCGTTGGCCAGCAGCTGGCCCAGGAGGGGCCGATCCTCCAGGGTGGTGCCGGAAACCGGGGTGTCGATGGGATAATTCACCGCCGAGGACGCAGCGTCCCCGCTTCCCCCGCCGCTGAAGGTGCCGAAGGCCAGGTTATAGTCCCAGGCGATCATGGATAGGCGGCCATCCTCCTCGTAGAGGTAGTAATTATGGGTCATGGTGCCGGTGTAGCTATCGAAGCTCACCACGAAATTGTGGGCCACAAAGTAGCGGAGCACCTCGTCGACGTTTACCACCTCCTCCAGGTTTTCCCCGGTGGAAAGCTGCTTAAGGGAGGCGATAAGCCGGGCTTGGTCCGCTGGGGTGACATCGGTTTTGGCGGAATCGAAAATGTTGGAATAGCTATCCGGGTCATCGTCGATGTACTGGAGCGCCACATCGCTGCTGCCCAAGCGCCCCGGCCCGCCGCCAAAGCCGCCGCCCTTGCCGCCGCCAAACTCCATGCCCTCCGGCGGGGTGTCCATGTCCTCCGGGTCAAAGTCCGCCGGGAACTCGAAATCCCCGAAATCCATGTCGCCGGGGTCAAAGTCCGCCGGGGGTTCGAGATCCCCGAAATCCATTCCTGCCTCCGGCGTTGCATCCGGGGCGGCAGCGGGCTGTTCGCCCTCCGCTGCCGCCTGCGCCCCATCCCCTTCCTGGAATTGGAGGCGCATATCCTGCATGTCATTGCGCAGCTGCATGGAATCCGGCTTATACAGCTCCCCATAATTGCTGCCGTAATTCCGCTGGAGGAAGGCCTCCTCAATGCCCTCCACCGCCAGGTATAGGCCCCAGGCCTCCCCGTTCACCGTGATATTGACGAAGCTGGAAAGGGGCGCGTCCGCGCCGATGTAGTTCATCATGTCGTATACCAGGTAATCCTTCAGGTAGGTGGTATCGTAGATCAGGTTGTTCAGGGATAGCTTATCCAGGCCATGATAGGTCTGGCCGGATACATAGTGGTCAAACTCCACCTTGAAGCTGTAGCGTTGGCTGCCCATGCTGGAAACGCTGGAAAGGGAGGTATTCCCCTTGGGCCGGATGGCCGCGTTGCCGATGGTTTCCCCGTCGATGACCAGGGTGCAGGGGATGTAGGTCTTACTGGCGGCCTCGGACAGCATTTGCTCCCATTCCGCCACATCCACCTGGATATCCAGAGTATGCATCCGGGTATCGTCAAACAAGCGGGTTTCGTATCCCAGCTCCACCTCTGCGGCCTGGACGCCCAGCGCGTCCGTATAGCAAAACAGGATGGTGAACACCAGGGCTAACACAACGATCCCTATGCATATCCGGTCCGTAAATTTGCTTCGTATCAAAGGGGCCACCTCCTTATCGGGGCGTTAACCCATGTAGTCCCCGTTATAGCTCACCAGCGTTGCCCTGGATACCCCGGGGATAGCCGCCAAGCTGTTCATAAATGCCGTGCTGTTTTCCTGCAACCGCACCTCCACAGTAAGCTCTATGCCTTCTGGGGAGATGCTCTTGGTCTTTACCACCTGTTTTTTCGTACCCTTTGCCAGGGTTTCCAGCACCGTGTCCTCCGCCTGGGCGGATAGGCCGATCACCGCCACATAGGGCTGGTCGTTGCTCTTATGGTTGACGAAGAGCAGCAGCACCGCCCCGATGAGCAGGCTGCCGATCACCCCCAAGGGGATCAGTCCCGCCGCCAGCACGATGCCCGCGCCGATGGCCCAGAACAGGAAAGCGATATCCAAGGGGTCCTTGATGGCGGACCGGAACCGGACGATGGACAGGGCGCCCACCATGCCCAGGCTCAGCACCACGTTGCTGGTGACCGCCAGGATCACCAGGGTGGCGATCATGGTCAGGGCGATGAGGGTCACCCCAAAGGTGGAAGAATACATGACCCCTTTGTAGGTTTTCTTATACACAAAGAAGATAAACACCCCCACCGCAAAAGCCAGGGCCAGGGCAATGGCCATATCCAGCAGGGAAACGGCGGTCACGTTCTCCAAAAAGCTGCTTTTGAATACATCCTGAAAGGTCATATTTTGCTCCTCTCTAATTTGATGGTCTTATCCAAACCTACGGCACTGGGCGTATTTGGAAAAGGCCGTCCAGGGCCGCCCCTCCAAGTGGATCGCCTGCCGGATCAGGTCCGGCAAAAATGCGTCGTATTTCACCTCCAGCACAAGGGGCTCCCCATTTTCTGGGGCTGCCGCAGGCACCAGGGTTGCTTGGGCGGCATCCAAGCAACGGGCATAGATGCCGGTGCGGATATCCCGGTCGATGGTGATCCGAACATTTCCCGGGGCATAAACAAAGGGTTCCCGCCGGTAGACGGTAAGGGTTACCGGCCGCAACCCGCGGCAAAGCCTGGCGTAAAACTCCATAAGCAGGGGATCTTCGCACTGCTTTAGGACCTGCGGCCTGCCTGCCAGGACGGCCTTGGCCTGGTCTAGGGGCAGCGAAGCGCTGCGCTTTTGGCATAGGTTGCCCCGCTTGCTCTTCTTCTCCAGCCGGAGAAAGGATAGGTCCCCATTATAGTACCGCAGCCGGAATTTATCCCGGTTTTCCACCCCGTCCAGCTTCTGCCGCAGGGCCGTATCCTGTAGGTCGTCGAAGTATAAGCTGTATACCCGGTATTCCCCGGCCGACGCATGGGGATCTTCCAAGCCCAAAGGCCGCAGCCGGGATAAAAGGAGCTGCCGGTCCTGGGGGCTGATCTGAAACTTATATTCATGACGAAATTCCATGAACGCCTCCTTGTTCTCTAGCTTGGATTTTTAACGCCTTTGACAGTATATCCAGGAATTGTGGCAAAACCATGGTACATTGGTGTGGGTATTTTTACAAATTTTCGCCTGCGGCATAGGAGCCCCGTAGGGTCCTGGGCGGCTTCCAGCCAAAAGAAAAAGCGGCCGCAAGGCCGCTTTCAGCTTGTCGAAAAACCTCTGGCGAATGGAAGATCGCGGCCCTTTTAGGCTTTAATCGGATTTGGCGGCACAAGGTG
>UQRU01000053.1 GCA_900543475.1 uncultured Eubacteriales bacterium | reverse complement strand
TGAAAATGCTCTAAGTGACTGCTTCACTAACCATGACAAAAACCATGATTAAGAAGTCACTTAGAGCATACATCTCCGCTTGCCAGTTTATATTTCTTGTACTGCTTCACGGCAAAACAATCCGGCTTGCGCTTTTCCAGGCCCTTAAACATATAGTCCACCGCGTTCATATAGGACTCGTCATCCTCTTTCACGTCCATGCCGGAAATCATATCCACCAGGGTATTGATGTTCCGATCCTCGGCTGGGGCCTCGAAAATGATATAGGCAATCAGGGCGCAGTACAAAAGCGTTTCCGCTTTCGTCCAAAATGGATCGCCCTCCTTGCCCTCGCCTTTGGTGTTGGCTATGAGGGTGTCCACGAATTTGAGGATGTCCGCCTCGTTGTGGATGTAGGACAGCGGATTATAGTGCATGGATTTTGAAAAATCTATGCTGTTAAACACTTTGATCTGATACCCCCGGCGTTGCAGAAAAGCCCCCACCTGGGAGAGCACCCCGCCTTTCGGATCGACGCACACATAGGAGCTGTGCGCCTGGAGCAGCTGGGGCGTGAGCCAGAAACGGGTTTTGCCGGAGCCGGACGAGCCGATGATACAGGCGTTGAGGTTGCGGGCGTTGGCAGGATTTTTGGGCCGGGTATTCATGGTGAGAAACTCCGTCTTTGTCAAAATGACATTGTTCTCAAACTTCGGATCGACAAAGGGCTTGATGTCTTTTTCGGTGCCCCAGCGGGCCGACCCGTATTCCTCATCCCGCCGAAATTTCTTTGCGTTCTTGCTTTTGAAGTAGATCAGCAGGCGAAACCCCACCGCGCCAACAATACCGATGAGCCAGTCAAAGGGGGCCAGCCCCGGCGCAAAGTCGGCAAAGGCCTGGCCGATGCTCTGCCCCAGGCCCATGAGCTTGTGAGCAAAGTCTGCTCCAGGGGCCAGGCGGTAGGCCGTCCCCAGCTTTAGGCAGGCCCACAGAATAAACAGGTACGGGATATTGGGTATCACATACTTTTTGACGCTATCTGTCCTCATGCACCGCCTCCCTTGCACGTTCTTTCTTGTGGGACGGCTGGCGGGCCAGTTCAGCGGCAGCCCGTTTGAGCTGTTCCCGGATGGGAACACGCTGGGACTTGGAACGCTTCAACACGCGCCGGGAATATTCTGAAAAGCAAGCGGTGATGGCGTCGGCCTGCCCGCTCTTGAAAAACAACAGGTATTTGTCCGGCCCGGTTTTATAAAAGGCATAGTCTACATTCCATTTCCGGGCCACCCGGTCAAAGTCCTTTGGGGACTCCACCTCGATGCTGTTCGTGGCGGCCCCGTGGCCCATGAGCTGGCGCACCGTCTGTTTTCCGTGGGGTGTCTGGCGGGCCCGGTACGTTTTCTTGATCTTCCGGCCCACCGCCAGACACGCCTGGGCCAGCACCCGGCCCGTGAGCTTTGTCGCCTTGATGGAAACTGCTATGGTACGTCTGGAAACGTCCTCATCAATCAGCCGTATCCCTCCTTTCCATGAAAAAAGCACCTCTGGACAAAGTGTCCAGAAGTGCTGCTACCGCTCCTCATGCTCCTTTTTGGCAATCTTCCGATAGCCCTCCAGGGAGGAGCCGTCAATAATTTCTTTGTAGGCCGCCATCTGTTCCCGCACCGTGAGCTGCGGAAAGGCAAAGACTTTGTGCTCGTCGGGAATGTCCTCGATCCCGTGATAGTGCTCGATAAATTGGCCGCCATTGTTCAGCACATAGCCGCCAGGGGCAAAGTGGCCGTCCTCTTCAAGCCGAATATCCCGCCCGTATGCCTCATAGTCAAAATAATTCAGCAGGTGCTCCGGCACGTCAATGGCCTCCATGTCCTCCACATAGATGCGGCCCAGGGTTTCATCGTCCTCGACACCGGGATAAAACTCGTAGCAATCCAGGTTTTGCGCCAGATTGATGAGATCGGCCACGCTGGACGTATGTTCACCGCTATCAATCACGGCCTCAAATTTCTCCAGTTCGCCCTGATCCAGCTCGGAGAGCAGACAGGCCAGATGATTGAGCTCGTCCAGGTTTTCATATTCTGTGAGATAGTCGTAGAGCCCCAGCACATCACCGTCAAAGCTGGTTATGAAAAATTCCTCATAACGTACCCCGTCCACAACAATCCGCTTCAAAAGGGCCTGTACTTCTTCGGTAGTTGTGGGGAATTTCAGCGTTTCGCCAACCAGCTCACCCTCGTTGTACTTTCCCAGGTTGGTGATGTAGGCTTCAAACAGGGACGCCATCAGCACCGCCCCTGGCCCTTGACGGTCAGGATGCCCTCAAGGGTAGTCGCGGTGATCCCCAGGCGCTGGGCCACGGCAATATCATTTTTCATGGCCTCGGTCACGGAATGGCCGCACACCACCAGCACACGGGAGCGCCGGAGCAGATCGCGGCCCATGTCGATGCCGTTCTTGTGCTCCTCTGGCACCGCGTCATTGAGGAACAGCGGCAGATAGAGCATGGGGCAGATGGGGGAATAACCCGCATCATAGACCACGCGGCAGTAATGCGCCGCCTGCTCCATATCCACCGCAGGATCACCGCGCCACGCAGCGGTGATATAAGCAAAGGATCGTTTCATTATCACACCTCCAATATTTAATAGGTAGTTCAACCCTATCCCCCCGCCCTTTCCCATTCATGGGAAAGGGGGCGGCTCTGGAGGATATACCCCCGCCGCCTTGCCGGAAATAGCACAGCCGGGCCAGGCCGTCAAGGGCAAGCCGCCGCAAGCGGCGGGCGTTCCGCCCCTTGACTGCCCGTTCCCGGCTGCGCTGCAAAATATCCGGCGACGGGGGATATATCACCACAGAGCCCATCCCCGGCGGGGCGTTCACCTCTGGACAAAGTGTCCAGAAGCGGGGCCCGGTTACTTCTCCAAGTCCTTTTTCTTGTCCGGCTGCGCCAGTTCGGGCGGCTGTTTCTCTTTCCACTCGTCCAGCAGCGCCATGATCTGCTCTTTCATTTTGGCAGGAGTGATCTCCTTGCCGAAATACTTAGACAGTTCAGCAGTCGAAATAATCACACCGCGATCCTCCTTTTTTTCTTCACTCAAAATGCCGTCGATCACATCGCCGTTGAGCTTGCCCTCCTTGTCCAGCTCGTGGAGCCGCTTCGCCTGGGCCACCGAGGGGGAGGACTGCTCCCCGTCAATGGAAACGGCAATCAGCCGCTGGTTTTCCGGCCTGATATACGAAATCTCCACCGCAGGCATAAAGCCCATCTGCTTTGTGTCCACCTTGTCCAGAAGCTCCGGCACCAGGGAGTTGAGCCGGATATACCGCATGACCTTTTTATAGTTCATGTCGTGTTCCTTACCCACAATCTCCACCGAGAGCTTACCCAGGGCCTCCGCCTCTTTCTCACTTTTCGGGCGGGCTCCCTGGCGTTTGATGGCCTCCACCTCCAAATCCAGCAGCTTTGCCAGTTCGCTGGGGAGAGGATCGCCGCGCTGCTTGTTGCTGTTCCGCATTTCCCGGACAGTTTCAAGATCGGTCATTTCCCGCACGATACAGGGCATTTCCTCCAGCCCGGCCCGTGTACCACCGTGATGGCGGCGGTGGCCCGCGATAATCTCGTAGCCCTTGCCGTCTTTTTCCGGGCGGACGGTGGCGGGGGTCATAATGCCGTGTTCCTTGATCGTCCCCACCAGATCGTCCATCGCCTTATCGTCCTGCACCTTGTAGGGGTGCTCCCGGAACGTATGGAACGGATGAAGCTCCGCCATTTTCAGATAGACGATTTTTCCCTCTTCCACCGGGCGGGGCGGCACGTCAGGCGTGGGCGGCAGATTGATCTCCGGCGGCGGGACTGCCGCCTCCTTGACGGGAGCGGCCTTGCCCGGCTTTACCGCCTTAGCGGATTTAGACGCAGGCGCACCGCCGGAGCCCGTTTCCTTGCCCTTGTCAGCTTTCTTACCTCTGGACACTTTGTCCCGAACAGAGGGCGGAGCCTCCTCACGGGCCGCCTTGTCAACCTTAGACGGGCGGCCTGTGCGGGGCTCCGCCGCTTTCGACTTTTTCTCCACAGTCGGCCCGGTCTGCTCTTTCGGCGGGCGGCCCCGGCGCTTTTTCCGCTGATCCGCCTCCGGCGCTTTTTCCTCCAGGATAGGAGCCTCTTTACCATCCTTATCAGTAGCCGGAGCCTTTAATTTGTCTACGGCTCCATGCGCCGCTGCCCGCCGCTGGGACATAAGCTCGTTGATCTTGTCAAAATCAACCACTACTTCCCCAAGTGCAGAGCGGGCCGGATTGTCCTCACCCATACCGGGAATAACAGACTGTTCTGCCTGGAGTGCCGGGCCCGTACCAGGCGCGGCGGGCTCTTGCGTTTTCCCCGGCGCGTCGGTTTCCTGAACCGGGGGCTCCTGGATTGGCAGAGCGTCTTTCACAGGAGCGTCACCGGGACGATCCGGGCCAGGGGGCTCCGGGCCGGTTTTGAGTTTGTCATCTGCCATTCACTAACCTCCTTCAGTTTTGGTGTATTGCACAAAAATGAGCGTTGATTTTCTATCGAAAAATTTTCCTCCTTTCCAAGTCCACCACGCAAAAAAGCCGCCCAGATTTTACCCGGACGGCTTTCAGCGTAATGTGATAGACTTTTATTTTATTTTTTCGGATTGTAGGCTCCGAAAAGCCTTATATTTGCAGTTTTCCTATTTTATATGGCCCTTACGTAGATACAGCGGGAAAGAATGCGAAGAAGATCGAGGAGTACATTCGACATCAGTTGGACGAGGACAAAGCAGGAGAACAACTGACAATGGGGAATTTCTAAACCCGTTCACGGGTGGCAAGTAGCAGACTTTCGCGGCTGACAGACCGTACTTGCGCGACGAGACGCGCGGGCTAGTAACATAGGGCTTTGCCCGCATAAGAAATACCCCCGGCTTTGCCGGGGGATCATTATTTCATATAAAAAACGCTTTCGACCCTTGGGGCCGGTATAAATGGGGTTGCAGATCCAGACGGGGCGGGGAGGGGCTATGGGGTCAGCCCTTGCCAAACACTCGAATGCCAACCCTTAACCGGTTCTTCCGGGTTTCCCCCAGGACGCCTTCGTACTGGAAGCGGCCATAGCCCCGGACGGAAACCTTAGCGCCTTCCCGCACAGATTCGCTGGGGCTGCGAACCAACCGGCTATCGATGTATACTTTTTCATTTTCCACCAAAGCCTTGCCTTGGCTTCTGGGGAGATCGTATACTGCCGCCACCAAGGCGTCCAACCGTAAGGAGGGGACTAGATACGGGGCAATGTCCGGAAGCTGAAAGGCCTGCGAAGGCGGCATTGCGGGAAAACAGCGGATGCTGGTGCGCTTTACCTGGGTCAGGTTTTCCTGAATAAAAGGCGCCATGGCGTCCAGGCAAAAAACATAGCCTGTATTTCCTTGGAGCAGGATATCCCCAAACACTTCCCGCTCCAAGCCTAGCCCCATCAACGACCCTAAGAAATCCCGGTGGGTTAGTTCATCGGCAAACCGGTGGGACAAGGGTTCCATGCATAGGCAAACAACTGGAGAGGCATACGGGACCCCAAAGAGCGCCTCGCTGCCAAAGGCGGCTATCCGGCGTTCTGCGTAAAGATATCCGCCATCCAGCACAGGGGGGAAGGGGAGGCGCAGGGTAAGTAACAGGGCCTGCTCCGCAGGGGATAAAAAGGCGGTTTGCGTCCAATAGCCCTGGCTGTCCGCCCGGGCGGCTAACTCTGAAAAGCGTTTTTTCAGCAGTCTGTCTTCACTTTCTCCCATATTGCATAGCTCCCTTGATTCTCTAATTGCAGCCGCTCTAAAAACCCACGCACTTCTCCGATGCACTGATCTACTTCCTTGCGGAAGGCGCTGGCAGGAACCCGAAGCGCCCCTTTGCCCAGCACAATAAGCTGCTCCAGGCCGTCGGAGGTTGCCACCCGGATCTGCCGGTTGGGACCAAGCTTGGCGGTAACCCGTTCGATATATACATCGGCGATCTCCGCTTCCCGGGTATAGACCAGATAGATGCCGCCCTGTTTTTCCACCCGTTCTTCCCCTCCGGTGACCTTATATGCGTCAAATACCAGAATTAGGTTACACTGCCGATAGCCTTGATAATCCATCAGCAACCGGATCAGCGCTTCCCTGGCGATATGTAATCCCTCCCGGGCCAAAGCCCGCAGATCATCCCATGCATAAATGATGTTGTATCCATCTACCAACAGATAACTCTCGGCTGGGTCTGTAGCTTGGAGCATGGTATCCGTGCTTAACGTGGGAACATTGGGCTTGGGACGCAATAGGAACGTACGGTCCTTGACTGGGCCATAGGTCTTTTGAAAGATGGCGGCCAGCTCCGCTTCCTCGTCCTTGCCTTTGCTGCGTCCCGTTCCAGCATCGGCTACCGGGGCGGCATCTGCGCCTTGCTGGAAAACACCGCAACGGGCAGGCACCTGATCCCACTTTACGGTAATGCCCGCCCCGTGGCTGCAAAAGACGGAATCCGGCGTGTTCTCTAAATCCCGTTCCGGGTCATAGCCGCTTTCCTGCAGGATGCGCTCCGGGTTTTTGCAGGGGCGGTATCCATCCGGGACCAGGGAAAGCCTGCCGTTTCCCCGGGTATAGGAGGCGACTTGCTTGGCATAATCCCCCAAAGCGGCCACTGGGCCGCTGCCTGTCAGGACGGCCCCGCCGCCTTCCCGGGGCAATGGTTCAAACCCGCAGTCCATTCGCTGTAAGTCCGACATGGCGCGGCCTATGGAATCTTCCGGCAATTCCAGCCGAAACCGATAATAAGGCTCTAACAAAATGGAATCTGCCTGCATTAGGCCCTGACGAACCGCACGATAGGTGGCCTGCCGAAAATCGCCGCCTTCCGTGTGCTTTAGGTGGGCCCGGCCATCCAGCAGCGTAATGCGCACATCGGTAAGGGGCGCGCCGATCAGCACCCCCAAGTGTTGCTTTTCCGCCAAATGGGTCATAATCAGCCGCTGCCAGTTCCGGGCCAGCACATCCTCCGGGCATTGGGTATCCAATACCACGCCGCTGCCAGGAGGGCCTGGTTCCAGCTGCAAATGCACATGGGCATAATGCCGCAAAGGCTCATAGTGGCCGAAGCCCTCCACAGGTTCACGGATGGTTTCTTTATAGAGGATCGCCCCCGGCCCAAAGGCGACCTTTAAACCAAACCGCTGGGCGATTAAACGCTCCAGGACTTCCTTATGCACTTCCCCCATAAGCTGGGCATGGATCTCCCGGCTTGCTGCGTCCCAACTTAGATGCAGCAAAGGGTCTTCCTCCTGAAGCTGCTTGATTTTCCCGTAGGTATCGTAGAGATTGGTCTCGGGGGGAAATAGCAGGCGATAGGTCAAAACCGGCTCCAAAATAGGCGGTTTGTCATCCACCTCCACCCCAAGGCCCTGGCCCGGACGGGTATGGGTCAAGCCGGTCACTGCGCAAAGGGTACCTGCCTCCGCTTGGGGGATGGGGGTATATTTTGCGCCTGTATAGAGCCTAAGCTGGTCGGCTTTCTCTTCCCACAGATCATCGGGGCCCGTGGCGGCAGAGCGATTGCACAGCATATCCTTGGCACGTAGAATCCCGCCTGTGATTTTCATCCAGGTAAGCCTTGCGGTCCCCTCGTAGGTCACCTTGTAAACCCGCGCGCCAAAGGCATCCCCATAGGCGGGTTGCCGGGTATATTGTAGAAGCCCCTGCAAAAAATCCGGTATGCCTTCTAATTTGAGGGCGGCGCCAAAGTATACGGGAAATAGCTTCCTTGCCTGAATGGCCTTTGCGATCCGCCCATCCTCCAGATGGCCTTGCTCCAAGTAGCGTTCCATCAACGCCTCGCTACACATGGCCGCTTCTTCCTCCAGCGCAGGCCGTGGCAACGAAAAATCCGTACATGCGCTGCTAAGCCGCTGCCGCAATTCTTTTAGCAGCGCGGCCTGGGAGGCGACAGCCAGATCCATTTTATTTACAAAGAGAAAAACCGGTACGCCATACCGTTCCAACAGCCGCCAAAGGGTCTCCGTATGGGATTGCACTCCGTCTGATCCGCTGATCACTAGCACCGCATAATCCAACACCTGGAGCGCACGTTCCATTTCCGAAGAAAAGTCTACATGGCCTGGGGTATCCAGCAAGGTCAAGCATGTATCCGCTACTTGCAGGAGGGCCTGCTTTGAAAAGATCGTGATCCCACGCTCCCGCTCTAAACCATTGGTATCTAAAAAGGCGTCCCCATGGTCTACCCGGCCCAGTCGCCGCAAGGCCCCTGCGGTATATAGCAGCCCTTCTGATAATGTGGTTTTCCCCGCATCCACATGGGCCAGCATGCCCACTACCAAACGCTTCATCCTTATGCTCCAATACAAAATATCCCTATTATTGTATCACAGATGGGGTACCCTATGAAAGGGCGCAGGGGGTATAGCAATGGTTTAAGACGGTGCCGTTTCTGGTTTTTTTCTGCGCCCACGGGAACCTCTTGCGGCAGGTAAGGGTTGGGTGGTATGATAAGCATGACAGCTTTTATATATATAAGGAGGAGGAACTGTATGCACAATCCTGTTCAGGTTACCAGTGATATGTACTGGGTGGGCGCCAGCGATCGACGCCTTGCCTTATTTGAAAACGTATTCCCCATTCCCAAAGGCGTATCATACAATTCCTATCTTGTGTTGGATGAAAAAACCGTTTTATTGGATACAACGGATCGGGCTGTAAGCGGGCAGATGTTGGAAAACATCGCCTATCTGTTAAATGGACGGGCTTTGGATTACCTCATCGTAAACCACATGGAACCAGACCACGCGGCTTCCATGGGTGAGTTGGTGCTGCGCTACCCTGCTATGCAGATCGTATGCAACGCCAAAGCCCTGGCCATGATCCGGAACTATTTCGATTTTGATATTGATAGCCGGGTAATGGTTGTAAAGGAAGGGGATACCCTGCAAACCGGCCGGCATAGCTTTTCCTTTGTGATGGCGCCTATGGTCCATTGGCCCGAGGTGATGGTCACCTATGATGCAGCCGACCGGGTATTATATTGTGCGGATGCTTTTGGCACCTTTGGGGCGCTCAATGGCAACATTTTTGCAGATGAGGTGGACTTTGAAGGGGAATGGCTCCCGGAAGCCCGGCGGTATTATACCAATATCGTAGGCAAATATGGCAACCAGGTTCAAGCCTTGTTAAAAAAGGCATCGGCGTTGCAGATCGATCTGCTTTGCCCGCTGCACGGGCCCATTTGGCGGTCCAATATTGCCTGGTTTGTGGAAAAGTATAGCCGCTGGAGCGCCTATGTGCCGGAAGAGCAGGCGGTAATGATCGCTTATGCTTCCGTATATGGCGGGACGGAAAACGCCGCCAACATCCTGGCTTCGAAACTGGCAGAGAAGGGGCTCCGGAATATCGCCATGTACGATGTTTCCAACACGCATCCGTCTATTATCGTATCCGAAGCCTTCCGTTGCAGCCATTTGGTCTTTGCATCCACCACCTACAATGCAGGTATTTTCTGCAATATGGAAACGGCCTTATTGGATATTAAAGCCCACAATCTGCAAAACCGCACAGTGGCCTTTATTGAAAACGGTTCCTGGGCGCCAACCGCAGGCAGCTTGATGCGCGCGCTATTTTCCGGCATGAAGGGGATGACCATCCTGGACGAGGAAGTGCGTATCCTTTCCAGCTTGAAACCTTCCCAATTGGAGCAGCTGGACGCCCTTGCCGAGGCGATCGCCCAGAGCCTCCCATGCAGCGCCCGTACCGCCAATTGCCCCAGCGCCCAGGAGACCATCGAGCCTGCCGCCCTCTTTAATTTGAGCTATGGTTTGTTCGTCCTCTCGGCAAAAAATCAGCAAAAGGACAACGGCTGCATCATCAATACCGTTACCCAGGTCACCGATACCCCCAAGCGGATCTCCATCGCTGTCAATAAGGGGAATTTGACCCATGATATGGTTTTGGCTTCCGGCCAGTTTAATGTATCCATTTTGGCAGAGGACGCACCCTTTCAGGTGTTTAAAGATTTTGGCTTCTGTAGCGGCAGGACCGTAGACAAATTCCAGGATGCGCCGGTTGCCCGCAGCGCCAATGGGCTCTACTATTTGACCAAGTATACCAATGGGTTTATCTCGGCCCGGGTGCTGCAATCCATAGACCTGGGAAGCCATACCGTGTTCATTGCCGAGGTCACGGAAGCAAAAGTCCTACGGGACGTCCCCTCCGTAACCTATGCCTACTACCATGCCCATATCAAACCTAAGCCGCCGGTAACTGGACCCAAGAAAAAGGGCTTTGTTTGTAAAATTTGCGGCTATATTTATGAGGGCGATACCCTGCCTGCGGATTTTATTTGTCCGCTGTGCAAGCATGGCGCAGATGATTTTGAACCGCTGGGTGATTGACCCAATGATGCGTTACAGGGTCTTTACCATATATTTCTGTTGATGGAGAAAGGATTTTTACCATGAAAAAGTACGTATGCGATGTTTGCGGCTATGTATATGACGAGGCCGAAGGCGCGCCGGATCACGGCATTGCGCCGGGTACAGCTTGGGAAGATGTGCCGGATGATTTTGTTTGCCCCCTTTGCGGCGTAGGAAAGGATATGTTCCACGAAGAATAGTAGGGCAGCGGTCTCTTTGTTGGACCGGATAAGGCGCATAGCAAAGGGACGGCGGTATTCGGCCGCCGCCCCTTTGCTTTTTCTTTTCTTATTAGCTGTTCTTCATGATGACGCTTTCGATTACGTCGCTGGCATGCTCGCAGGCGTCCAGGCAATTCTCCATACCTTCATAAATATGGGTCCAGGATAGCACGTTCAAAGGATTGGTTTCGGTGGTGTTTAGTTTACGCATTGCCTGCATATAAAGGGCGTCGCCTTCGCTTTCTAAGGTGTTGACCTCCACGATGTATTCAGCGATGGTAGTGGATTTTTTGAAATGGGCGAATTCTTCCGCAGCTTTGCGCAGCGCTTGGGTACAACGGACGATCAGGTCCGTTAGCTCGTCCACGTCCGCCCGCATGACCAGTATATTATGGATGTAAAGCCGCTGCATAACATCGTCCAAGCAGTCTACCACATTGTCCAATTCCTGGGAAAGGGAGAGGATGTCTTCCCGTTCAATGGGGGTCATAAACTCCCGGCTGAGCTTGCTCATCATCTCGTGCTTAAGGCTGTCTGCATTATGCTCGATGGCATGCATGGCATCCATATTTTCCGTAAGGGAATCCGGATTGAAATTCTTTAGGGTCTCCTGTAGGAATTTAGCGGCATCGCAGCCATAATTGGCACAGCTGATCAGCACATCAAAATAATATTGATCCTTTTTCATGGAATATGGTCTCCTTTATCAGAAATGTTGATTAAAATATTGCGATAAACAACTTGGACATCAAATACCCCAGCAAGCCGCAGCCCGGGAAAGTAAGCACCCAAGCCAGGGTCATATCCCCCACGATTTTCCAGTTGACTGCGGAGATCCGCTTGGAAGCGCCAACCCCCATGATGGCGGTGGTTTTCGTATGGGTAGTACTGACGGGAATACCGGTAAGGGAGGAGAGCAGCAAGCATAACGTAGCGGCTCCATCCGCTGCAAATCCTTGATAGGGCTGGAGCTTTACCATATCCATACCAACGGACTTGATGATGCGGTAGCCGCCGATGCTGGTACCCAGGCCCATGACCACCGAGCAGAGGATCATCAACCAAACGGGAATGGCGAATTCGCTTACATTCTGGCCCTGCACCAGGAAGATGCCCAGCAGAAATACCCCCATGAATTTCTGGCCATCCTGGGCGCCATGCATAAAGGCCATTCCTGCGCCGCCCACGATCTGCGCTCCCTGGAAAAAGCCACGGGTTCGCGCCCGGTCCATCCTGGAGCAAATGCCCTCTACCACCCGGGTGAGCAAAAAGCCGGAGCCAAATCCCAAGCAGGTGGAAAGCACCAAGCCATAGAGCACCTTGACCCACTCGGCAAAATTGATGCCGCCCAGGCTTCCGTGCAGGCCGATGGCCGCGCCGGATAAGCCGGCAATCAGCGCATGGCTTTCGGAGGTGGGGATGCCAAAGGCCCAAGCGGCGGTCGCCCATACCACAATGGCAAAAAGGGCGGCGCATAGGGCCACGGTAGCTTCATGGGTATTTCCGCCGAAATCTACCATATTATATATGGTCATGGCGACCCGGGAGTTGATCATGGTCATCACCAGCACCCCCAGGAAATTGAAGATGGCGGCCATGATGATGGCCTCCTGCGCTCGCATACAGCGGGTGGATACGCAGGTGGCGATAGCATTGGGAGCGTCCGTCCAACCATTTACTAAAATAACGCCCAATGTTAACACCACGGTAATGGCGAGCATTGGGCTAGAAAGCATTTGAGAAATAAAGTCAGAAAATGATATGGTCATTTGGCCTCCACTCGGGCATATTCGCCTATTTTAAACTTTACATAGATTTTATGATTTCATTATAACATGTCCCATCCTCTTTGGGATACAAAAAATCCGCTTTTTTTGTAAAATCTATGTAAAGCACCGCCTTATACCGCGCGTTACCTTCGATGATCCGTAAATCTTGCAGGCCTATTTTTCCCGGTTGCCAAGGCAGGCATTCCCTAAAATCACCTTGTTAGCAGAACATGCATGGAATTAAGCCGATTGTACGACTGGAATGATATATCCAAAATCCCATTTGGATGTATCGTCCGAACAGCTGACTTAAAAATCCACCATACAATCCTGCACCGCTGCCTCCCACGGACTCCATAGCAGTCCTTCTCGTATTTATATATTCCTTCCATGGGATAGGGTGGGGGAGAGGAAAAGGTTATTGCTATTTTTAGAGGAAGGCTATATAATAAGGTTAGGTATAACTAACTATGCTTATTTTTGATGGAGGTCATATGGGGGTTTGGAAGTCAATCTTTAATAACACCTGCAAACCGAAAGGCTTATTGGGCGTATGGATGGTCACTGGAATGAACCATGCCCATGCTGCCGTTTCAGATTGGGGCATGGATCATCTACCGAAAATAGATTTTGATCAGATCGCTGAGCTGGGATGCGGCGGGGGAAGGAATGTCAAGGCGCTTCTGAGAAGATATCCCGCTGCAAGAATTACCGCTTTAGATTATTCACAGATCGCAGTGAAAAAAACAAAGCGGATCAATGAGCAGGCGATACAAAAGGGCCGTTGCTGCGTCGTTCAAGGGGATGTTTCACGGCTGCCTTTCGGGGACGCGCAATTTGATCTAGCGACTGCCTTTGAGACGGTGTACTTTTGGCCGGGGCCGGTGGAAAGCTTTCGGGAAGTATATCGGATTTTGAAACCGGGCGGGGGCTTTTTGATCGTAAACGAAGCGGATGGGACGAATCCCCGGGATGCTAGGTGGCTACGCACAATTGATGGGCTGCGGATATACAATAAAGAGCAGCTTATCGACTTTCTCACCGAAGCCGGGTTTTCCAGCATTACAGTAGACCACTCGCCAAACATGCACAGGCTATGCCTGCTGGCAGTGCGGGGGACAGCCGCCTTATAATTTGCGTAAAGCAAAAATAAGCGTTGAAACAATCGGTTTCAACGCTTATTAAGTGGTGCGGGAAACAGGACTTGAACCTGCATGTTGTCACCAACACACGGACCTGAACCGTGCGCGTCTGCCAATTCCGCCATTCCCGCAGAAATGATTGGTGGATGGGGGTGGATTCGAACCACCGAAGTCTGTGACGGCAGATTTACAGTCTGCTCCCTTTGGCCGCTCGGGAACCCATCCACGGCAAGTAAGTGTTATATTTGGAGCTGGTGATGGGACTCGAACCCGCAACCTGCTGATTACAAATCAGCTGCTCTGCCAATTGAGCTACACCAGCA
>UQRU01000052.1 GCA_900543475.1 uncultured Eubacteriales bacterium | reverse complement strand
GCCCAAGGCGCCAGGGCCAGCCAAACCAAAGGCCGGGCCGGGGGGCCAAAGCCCCCCGGCCCGGCCTTCCGGGCGCGGAGCGCCCTGCCGCCGCCCCCCCGGCTGGCCCCGGCTTTTTGGGCGACTGCATAACAGGGCTGGCCATGTCTTTTGTTTGCTAGGTATATAAAACACCCCGCTGCCCAGCTTATAAAGGGGGCAACGGGACTTAGCTTTAGGCGGCGGTTTTTTATCGCCGCCTATATTCGTATGGGGCTTAAGGTTTGCCCAGGGTCAATAGGGCCTTGAATAAATCTCCGTCAATGGCCAATTCCAGCTTGCCTTCATTCAACTCCATCAGGCTTTTGGCAATGGACAACCCCAAGCCGCTACCCTCGGCGCTACGGCTACTATCCCCCCGGACAAATCGCTCCATCAAGGCTTCCGGGGTCACGTTGAGCACTTCCCGAGAAATATTTTTTACCTGCACCAAGACCTGTTCCTGGGCTGCTTCCACCGTAATATATACCCGGGTGCCAGGCTGGCTGTATTTACAGGCGTTGCCCAATAGGTTGTCAAACACCCGCCATAGCAGCCGTCCATCCGCCAGCACTTGGAGGCCCGCCGGGCAATCCGTTACCAGTTCCAGGTTGGCGGCTGCTAGCCGTTCTGCGTATTCGGCATTGCATTGGGAAAGCAGCTCCCCAAGCTCCATGGGTACCCGGTTGACCGCCATGGCGCCGCTGGAGGCCTTGGAGGCTTCCACCAGGTCTTCCGTGAGCTTTTTAAGGCGCTGGGCTTGGCGGCGCAGCACCGCCACATATTCCGTGGCCCGGGGGTTATCCAGCTGTTCCTTTCCCAGCAGGTCCACATAGTTGACGATGCTAGTGAGGGGGGTTTTCAAATCGTGGGATACGTTGGTGATCAGCTCGGTTTTGAACCGCTCGCTTTTGAGCTGTTCCGCCACCGCCTTGTGGATGCCCTTGCCGATCCGGTTCACCGCTTCCCCATGCCGCCGGAAGGGCGGCAGGAGTTTTTCCGTATGGACTTTGGCTTCCAGCTTACCCTCGGCCAGCTGCTCGGTCACCTTTTGGATGGCGCCAAACTGGATGGCTCCATAGCAGCATAACAGGAATACCCCGCCGCAAATGCCCAGCCACAACAATACCCCTAGGCTGCTATACATGCCCGTGGCCCCCATTAAAAAGGCGGCGAACAGGAAGATCCCAGACAATAGCGCCACCGGCCATATGGCGGGCAAGGCGTCGAACAGTCCTCGGATGCTCCGCCAAAGCCAACGGAGGAACCGCAGGCACAGGCTCAGGACCCAATAGATGACGGTATTGCGCCACCAGCCGCCCAGCTTGAACCGGGTGGCCAGGGTCATAAGCAGAGCCAGGATCAGCAGGGCAAAGACGGCCAAACCAGGCAAGGCGATAAGCAGGCTGGCCTCGGTATAGATCCAATTGGGCAGGTTCTGGACCAGGGGCGTGAGGATGGCGCAAAGGGCGGAGATCGACAGGAGGAGGTATAGATCCAGGGGGATCTTCTCCTGCCAGCCGGGGAAAAACCCTTCTGCCTCCGGCCGGCGGCCCGCCCCCCGCATAAGGTAGGTCAGCGTGGCCAGCAGGCCCAGGCAGCAGAACCCCAGCCCCAGGGTCAGCAGCCCCGTATGGTCCGACAGGGCCGCCGGTAGGTTCGCCGGCGAGGCGTAGCTTAGCAGCAGGTATATCCCGCAATAGCCGATCCCCATGGCAAAGATGCCATAAAGGAATACGGCTACAGCCTTGTACAAAAATCGATAATGCGCCTTCATCTGCCCTCCCCCTTTTCTATTTTGTAGCCCTGGCCCCAAACCACCTTCAGGTATCGTGGCTCTCCAGGGTTGATCTCCAGCTTTTCCCTTAGGTGGCGGATATGCACCGCCACAGTCCCTTCCGCCCCAAAGGCGCTGTCCTTCCACACCAGCTCATAGATGCGGCTGGAGCTGAATACCTTGCCTGGGTTGGACATGAGCAGCCGCAGGATGCTATATTCGATGGGGGTCAGGGCTACCGGGTCCCCGTCCAGGGTCACGGCTTTGGCCTCGTCGTCCAGGCGAATGCCACCGATTTGCAGGGCCGTGGGCTTTTGCTCCATGCCTCCCAGCTGGGCGTACCGCCTGAGCTGGCTGCGTACCCGGGCCATCACCTCCACCGGATTGAAGGGCTTGGTAATGTAATCGTCCGCCCCCAGGTTCAGCCCCAGCACCTTGTCCGTATCCTCGCTTTTCGCCGTAATAAGGATCACCGGCACATTGCTGGCCCGGCGCAGCTGGATGGTGGCGGATATGCCGTCCAGTCCCGGCATCATGATATCCATCAGCACCAGGTGGATCTCTTCCCTTTCCACGCAGGCCAAGGCTTCTTGGCCGTTGTATGCCTTCTCCACCTGATAGCCTTCCGCTTTTAGATAGATCTCCAATGCGGATACGATATCCCTGTCGTCATCGCAAACCAGTATTTTATACATGCTTTCCTCCTGCCGTCGCTCCGGCCAGCTTCATACTACCACGTTCTCCTTTAATTTCGTAGGGGGAAACCCTTTAAGATCTTTTTAATATGTCCACCGCTGCCAGGCCGCACCCTCTTTTCTCCCCCGCCTACATACTTTAGGCTTTCCCACAGCCGAATTTGCTGATAAAATGTAAAGAAAAGGGAAAAAATACCCCATCGTATTGAAAGCCGCCTGATATGCGATTATAATCTTTCCATCCCCTTGATACGGGCGTTTTTTCCGATCTGAATCACGCAGGAGGTGTTTGCATATGAATAACCGTCACGTTCCTAGGATCACCGGCGAGCTCCGGGCCCATATCCTGGAGATGCCGGACGAGATCTACCAGGCCAGCGGCATGGTGGTCTTGGGCAAGCGGCTTAAATCCGTGGTGTTTTCCACGGATATCGCCATTATCCGGAACTGCAATGCGGACGCAGTGTTGGCCGTCTATCCCTTTACGCCTCAGCAGGCCATTTCCCATCCCATCATTTCCGCCAGCTATATTCCCGTGTTCTGCGGGGTGGGCGGCGGTACCACCACCGGCAAGCGTACCGTGACCCTGGCCAAAGATGCGGAAGCCCAAGGCGCCATTGGCGTGGTGGTGAACGCCCCCCTGCCCAATGAGACCGTCCGCTTGATTGCCGATGTGGTGGACATCCCCATCGTGGCCACCGTCCTCAATGAACATACCGACATCGAAGCCCGCCTGGAGGCTGGCGTGGATATCCTTAACATCTCCGCTGCCGAACGCACCCCCCAGGTGGTCCGTTCCATCCGTTCCCGTTACCCCACCGTGCCCATCATCGCCACCGGCGGCCCCACTGGGGAAAGCATCCTGCGCACCATTGACGCTGGAGCAAACACCATCAGCTATACACCGCCCAGCACGAAGATCCTCTTTACCTCCATGATGGACCGCTATCGTAAAGCCGGCTATTGATCCGGCCACGGGCCGTATCCCATGCCGCCATCCCCTAACCCAATCCCCTTATGCGCAAGGGAAAATATAAAATAAAGGAGTAATATTTATGAAATTCTTTCAATGCGCCCATTGCGGTAACATCATCGCCTATGTAGAGGACAAGGGCGTGCCCGTCATGTGCTGTGGCGAAAAGATGCAGGAGATCATTCCCGGCAGCGTGGATGCGGCTACGGAAAAGCATGTGCCCCTGCTGGAGCAAACCGGCGTCTACGTCACCGTGAAGGTGGGCAGCGTAGACCATCCCATGCTGCCGGAACACTATATCGGCTGGATAGCCCTGGAGACCAAAACAGGCAACCAGCGCAAGCTGCTTGCCCCCGGCCAGGCGCCCCAGGTATGCTTTGCCCTATGCCCAGGGGACGAGCCGGTGGCCGCCTATGCCTGGTGCAATCTCCACGGCCTGTGGAAGACCATTGCATAGCGGCAGGAGGAGCTTAGCATGGACGTCCAGGAACAGGAACAACAGCGCCCGGAATCCCAGCAGGACGAGCTGGAAAACGAATACTTAAGTAGCCTAGACCGGCTGGTGGCAGGCCTTTCCCCGGAAAAATGGAAGCTGTGGCAGACCATTGCGGGCGCGGTGTTGGGCATTGCCGGCGGGTTGTGCTTGTTTTACCTAGGCGGTACGGAAACCTTTGGTTCCATGGGGCTGGTGCTGGCGGTGGTGATCCTGCTGCTGATCCCCAATATCTTGCAGCGGAATATTGCCCGAAGCCTTACCCGGGCACGGATGGTTTCCATTATTGCCTTTGCGGCAGTGCTTTTGGTGCATCTGCTTCTGTTTTCCCTGGGATAAGGCAAACAAAAAAGTGGCCGGCGGCCACTTTTTTGTTTGCTTGCCTGGCTGCGGCTCCCGGCCTTCCCCCGGGGGGGCGGCGGCGTTTTGCCGGGGCCTTCGGCCCCCGGCAAAACCAAAGCAAGGGCGGGGCCCTTTAGGGTCCGCCCTTGCTTTGTGCGCGCTTTGCGCGCCCGCCGCCCCCCCGGGGGAAGGCCGGGAGCCGCAGCTTACGCCAGCAAAAACGCCTGAGGGCTGCGGATATACACCGTACACTGGGTCTGGCCATGCCAGGCTTCCTTGGGGATCTCCATGCGCAATAGGGGGGCGCCCTCCCGGCTGCCCATGGGGCGAAGCAATAGGATCATCGCGGCTACATCCTCCACCGCATGGATGACCTGGCAGGAGAGGGCATCGGTCTCCTCCTCCGGGGAAAAGGACATGCAGCCATCTCCCAAGCCCACCTGGGTAATATCCGGGGGAACGGGCCGGTTTACGTGAAGGACCACATCCCAAGGGGGTAGATATAGGTCGGTATCCCCTTGGGGCCGGGCATCCACGAAGTTTTTGCAGCCGGTGAGCCGGGCGGCGCTGGGGGTGCGGGGGTCTTGGAACAGCTGATGCTTTTCTCGAGGGGGCTGGGTTTTGCCCGCCTCCATCATACACATGGGGCCACAATTGCGGTAGACCTCGTCCCGGTCATGGGACACCCAGATGCAGGGCCCGCCAAAGTCTGCCAGCACCCGGGCGATCTCCTGCTCCAGCTGCCACTTAAGGAAGCTGTCCAGGGCGGCAAAGGGCTCGTCCAGCAAGATCGCCGCAGGCTGGCTGGCCAAGATCCGGGCCAGGGCAACCCGCTGCTGCTGGCCGCCGGAAAGCTGGGCCGGCCGCCGGTTTTCCAGGCCCTCCAGCCGCAGCAGGGCCAATAATTCCTGTAGGGGGACTTGTTTGCCGGCTTTTTTCTGCCGCCGGGCGCCGGCCTGGATGTTTTGGGCTACGGTCATGTGGGGGAACAGGGCGTATTGCTGGAACAAATAGCCGATCCCCCGGGCTTGAGGCGGCAAGTCGATGCCTGCCGCCTTGTCGAAGAGGACCCGGCCGTCCAGCACGATCCGGCCTTGATCGGGGCGCAGGATGCCGGCGATGCACTTGAGGGTCATGCTTTTGCCGCAGCCGGAGGGCCCCAGCAGGGCCAAGATCTCCCCGGGCTCCGCGGTGAACGCCGCCGATAGGCAGAAGCTGCCCAAGCGTTTTTCGATCTGTACGGACAGGGCCATTTAGCCGCCTCCTTTCGGGGAACGCTCCCGTTTTTCCAGCAGGTTTACCGCCATGAGCACCACAAAGGAGATGGCCATGTTCACCAGCACCCATCGCAGGGCCAGCTCGTCGTTGTTGGTGCGCCAGAGCTGATAAACGGTGGTGGAAATGGTGGCGGTGCGGCCGGGGGTGTAGCCGGCGATCATGCTGGTGGCGCCGTATTCCCCCAGGGCCCGGGCAAAGGAAAGCACTGTGCCCGCCAGGATGCCCTGGTGGCACACGGGCATACGCACCCGCCAGAAGATATAGGTGTTGGACAGGCCCAGGGTCTTGCCTGCGTGGGCCAAGGTCTCGTCAAAGGCCTCGAAGGCGCCCCGGGCGGTGCGGTACATGAGGGGGAAGGATACGGCCACGGTGCCGAAGATGGCGGACCACCAGGTCATTACCAGCTTGATGCCGAATTCCTCCAAAAACCAGGCGCCGATCATGCGCTTGGGGCCAAGGAGCCGCAGCAGCAGGTAGCCCACCACCGTGGGGGGCAATACCAGGGGCAGGGTGAGGAGCACGTCCAGCACCCCTTTGAGGGCCCTGGGGACCCGGGCGATATAATAGGCGGCCAGGATGCCCAAGAAAAAGGTGACCACCGTGGAGATCCCGGCGATCCGGAGGGAATTGAAAAGGGGGAACCAATCCATGGGGACTCCTTATGGACGGGAATGGGCCGGGGCATTGCCTCGGGGCATATGGTTCGCAGAATCGACAGGCGCCCCGGTAGAGCCCGGGGCGTAGTTGGAAAAAGGGGGATGGCGGATCAGCCCACCGGGGCGAAGCCAACGGATTCGAAAACCGCAGTGGCTTCCTCGCCTTGGAGATAGGCCAGGAAGGCCTTGGCCTCCTCCAGGTGCTGGCTGATGTTGAGCACCGCCGCAGGATAGATCACCTGGGAGCACATATCCTCCTGGGCCTGGTCCACGATGGTCAGCCCGGCGGAGAAGGCGTCGGTGGCATAGACGATGCCGCAATCCACAGCGCCCTCGCTCACCTGGGTGGTGACCTCCTTCACGTTGGAGCCGTAGGTGATCTTGCTGCCGCTCTCCAGGCCCTCCAACAGGCCCAGGTTGGTGAGGATCTCGATGGAATACTGGCCCACCGGCACGTCGTCGTTGCCCAGGGCGATGCTTTCACAGTTGGCGATGTCCGCAAAGCTGTTGATGTTAGCCGGGTTGCCTTCCGGTACCACCAGGGCCACCTTGTTTTCCAGCAGGTCCACCCGGGTGCCCTGCTCCACGAAATCCAACCCCTCGGTGTTCACTTCCGGGTCGGCGGCGGCGTCCAGCTGGTTCATCTGCTTTTGGGCGGCGGAGATGAACAGGTCGCAATCCGCCCCCTCCTGGATCTGGGTCTTTAGGGTGCCGGAGGAATCAAAGCTGAAGATCAGGGTCACATTGGGGGCCACGGCCTGATATAGCTCCCCGATCTGGGTCAGGGTCTCCTGGAGGGAGGCCGCCGCAAAAACGATCAGCTCCACCTGTTCCGCCGCTTCCTCCGCCGGGGCCGCCTCCTCTACGGGGGGTTCCTCCCCTGCGGGCGCGGCCGCTTCCTCCGCCGCCGGGGCGGCGCAGCCCGCCGCCGCCAGGCACAAGGCTACCAGTATTGCCAATATGGCTATGAATTTTTTCATGGATGTTTACCTCTTTTTTGTAGGGCGCCCCTATTTTCCAAAGGGGCATATAGGGTATTTGCAGGGCTTGCAGCCCAAGCACAGGCCTCCGTTGCCCATGCGGGCAATGTCCGCCCGGGTGACGGGCACGTCCGCCAAGATCCGGGGCAAAAGCAGATCGAACACCGTAGCGCCTGCGTACATGACGCAGCCCGGCAAGCCCAGGATGGGCATACCATCGGCAAAATACCCCAGCAGGAACATGGCCCCAGGCAGCACCGGCGCCCCGTAGGAAACGATGTTCGGCCCCGCCGCCCGGATGGCGCCGGGGGTGTTGTCGTCCGGATCTACGCTCATGCCGCCGGTACACAGGATCATATCCACCCCCAGGCCCCGGGCATGCTGGATGGCGGCTACGATGTCCTCCCGCACATCCCCGGTATGGGCGGTATAAAGGGTCTTCACCCCATAGGCGGCCAGCTTATCCACCACCACGGGGGTAAAGGTATCCTGGATGCGCCCCTTTTGCACCTCGCTGCCCGTGGCCAGGATGGCCGCCGTCTTGCGCACAAAGGGCAACAGCTTGAGCAGGGGTTCCTGCCCCGCCGCCGCCTCCGCCTGCTCTAGCAGGCTTTCCGGCACCACCAGGGGGATCACCCGCATCCCCGCCAGCCGGTCCCCCGCCTGGACGGCGGTGTTGCCGTGCCGGGTGGCGATGATGATATCCCCGATGCTGTTGATGGCGCACAGCCGTTCCTCATCCACCTGGAACAGGCCGGCAAATTGGGCGGTGAGCTCGATCTTGCCTTCCTTCACCTGGCCCCGGTCCATGCCCGGCCCCTTGGAAATGGCGCATAACCGCTCCGCGGCGTCGTTCTCATGGAGCATGCCCGGCTGCATCTCCCATACGTATAGGTGCTCTTTGCCCATGGACAGCAGCATGGGGATGTCCTCTTCCCGTACCACGTGCCCCTTGCGGAATTGGGCGTCCTTGTATTGATCCTTGACGATACGGGTAAGATCGTGGCACAATACATGTCCCACGGCGTCTACGGTTTTGATCTGTTTCATGGTTCGAAATCCCTCTGCAGATTGGATTGGGTATATGATACCATTATTCTCCGGCAAATACAACGACCTCTCGGAGCGTATCGCTTTTTTCAATAAAACGTCTGTTATGCCCTTATCGCCCGTCCTGCGGGGCAACTGGCCGACTTTTTAGAGCGGCGTTCTATCCTTTTTTGCGGTCTAATGCCCTTTCGTGCCTCTCGGACGCGTAGAACGGCAACGACTGATTTATCGATTTTATCTATAGGTTTTTCCATACTGGGGCCACGGAAAAGCCCCCCGCTCCCCTGAAACAGGGGCGAGGGGCCAGGGCGCGGCCCGGTTTTTAGGGCTGGCAGGCCAGGGCCAGGATGGCGTCCGCCATCATGCAGGCGTCGTCCAGCAGGTTATCCAGGGGGATAAATTCATTGGGCTGGTGGATCCGGTTATCTAGGCCCGGCCGCTCGCAGCCAAAGGCCACCGCGTTGGGGATGCAGCGGGCATAGGTGCCGCCGCCGATGGCCAGGGGTTTGGGGTCCTTTTGCCCGGTGCGGTCCCCGTAGACCCGCAAAAGCGCCTGGACCAGCTCGCTATCCGCGGGCACGAAGTGGCCGGGCTGGATGCGGGTATCGGTGAGGGTCAAGCCGGCGGGGGCCAGGGCTTTGGCGATCTTCTGGGCGATGTCCTGGGGATCTAGGCCCAGGGGCAGCCTGAGGTCCAGGCACAGGTCCCGTATGCCGTCATGCTCCCAATCCAGCATGGCCACGTTGCAGGTGGTCTGGCCGGAAGCATCGGTAACGTCGATACCCAAGCTTTCCCCATGGATATCCCGGGCAAAGGCCTGATGCAGCAGCTTGGCCACTTCCGCGTCCCCCTGGGACAGGGGCAGCCGGGCCAGCAGCTCCAGCATGGCCTGGAGGGCGTTATCCCCCTGGTCGGGATGGGCGGCGTGGGCGCTGCGGCCCTTGATGCCCAGCCGGCAGCCGGCGGGGGTAGGCTCGCAGGTAACGGGCAGGTGATGGAGCTTGGGGGCTACCTCCTCCGGGGAAAGGGGCAGTTCCGCCTGGGCCAGATCCGGCACCACATTGGACTTGATGCCTGCCTTGACCTGAAGCTGGGAGGGGAATTGCCCGGCAAAATGCACCTGCAAGATCCCCTTTTCGCTGTTTACCAGGGGATAGTCCGCATCCGGGGAAAAGGCCAGATCCGGCAGCTTTTCCACCTTGGCGTAGTGATCCATGCAGCCCCAGCCGCTCTCCTCGTCGCAGCCCAGCAGCACCCGGACCCGCCGGCGGAATTTGGCGCCGCTGTGCTTCACCGCGGCCAGGGCAAACAGGGCGGCTACCGCCGGGCCCTTATCGTCCATCACGCCCCGGCCATAGATGCAGCCGTCCTCGATAAAGCCTTCATAGGGCGGGAAGCGCCAGCCGTTGCCAGGGGCCACCACGTCCAGATGGGCCAGCACGCCCAGCTCCTCTTCCCCTTCCCCGGCCTCCGCATAGCCCACATAGCCATCCAAATCCTTGGCGGTCAGGCCCAGCTGTTCCGCCAATTCCATGGCGGCTGTCAGGCAATCCTTGATTGCCGGGCCAAAGGGCGCACCTGGGGCGGGTTCTCCCTTGGTGCTGGGGAAGCGCACCAGGGTCTGTAGGGAGGCGATCAACTCCTCCCGGTGTTCTTGCAGCCATTGATCGGTCTGTTTCATGGGCATCGCTCCTTTATCTATGTAATGGAAAGGGGATTCGCTGTAAGCGGCCAGGCAGGATCAATTGAAGGAACCAAAGCCCCGGCCCACCACCTCCTGGGTCTCGATGATGGAGAACATGGCGTGGGGGTCGTGCTCCTTGACCATGCGCTTGACCCTGGCCAATTCGGTGGAGCGCACGATACAATATACCAGCTTCCTGGGGGCGCCGGTATAAGCGCCCTCCGCGTGGATGTAGGTAATGCCCCGGTGGAGCTGGTTGAGCACCAGGGGGGCGATCTCATCCCATTTCTCGGAAATGATGAACAGGGTCATCACCCGGTTCATGCCCTTGAGGGCGGCGTTGAAGGCCACGTTGCAGATGAACATGCAGATCATGGACACCAGGGCGGTTTCCAAGCCCTTGACAAAGGCCAGCACGCTCATGATGACCAGGTTGAAGAAGATGTTCACCGTGCCCATGGGGATGGAATAATTCCGGCTGATAATGGCGGCGATGATGTCCGTACCGCCCATGGTGGCGTCCCGGCGCACCACCAGGGAGCCGGAGATGCCCACGATGGAGGCCCCCGCCGCAGCGGAGACCAGGGGGTCCGTAACGCCGAAATTCAGGCCGCTGGTCAGGCCCATGGCCAGGGAGAGCAACAGGGTGGCCACCAGGCTGAACAGGACGCTTTTTAGCCGTAGGAACTTGCAGCCCACCAGCAGGATGGGGATATTCAGCAGGATGATAAAGGGCCAGGTCGGCAGCCCGGTGATGTAGTTGACCAGCATGGAAATGCCGGTTACGCCGCCGCCCAAAAAGCTGTGGGGCACATAAAACCCCGAGATGGCCACCGCCTGGATGACGCTCACCAGCGCGATGGTCAAAAAGGTAAGGCCTTCCTCCTTCAGGTCCAGTTTCGCCTTTGGGGGCTCGGTTTGAATCGTCTGTTTCATTCTTTTTGCGGGGCCATGCATGGTTGCCCCAAAACTCCCATAGTATTCCAGCGTAGCTCAATTATAAAGCAAGCCGTCTGGAAAGTATACAGCAAGGTTTGCATTTTGGGAAACTGTTTTGGCTGAATTTACAAAAATTTCATTGTGTTCTTCCAGCCGGCCATCCCGTGGCCGGTTGAAAGGAAGGGAAGGGACGGGTATAATACTGGCATGAATATGTTTTTGGCCATGCTCCTGGGCCTGGTACAGGGCCTTTGCGAATTTCTGCCCGTGTCCAGCTCGGGCCACCTGGTGCTGCTCCAAACCATCTTCGGGGTGGAGGAGGGCGCCCTGTTCTTTACCACCATGCTCCATGTGGGCACCCTGTTGGCGGTGTTTGCGGTGTATTGGCGGCAAATTTGGGAAATGCTGCGGCGCCCCATCCAAAAAAAGGTGGGGATGCTGCTGCTTTCCACCGCCGTCACCACCCTGCTGGCCTTCCTGTTCCGGGATGTGATCTCCGCCGCCTACGAGGGCATCCTGTTGGGGCCCGGGTTCCTGCTCACCGCCGCCATCCTCTACGGCAGCGAGCGCTATTTCCGCCGCCGCAGATCCAAGGGACTGGACATCCAGCAAATGGGCCTGGTCAGCGCCATGGGCATCGGCGCCATGCAGGGGATCGCCATCCTGCCCGGGGTCTCCCGCAGCGGCTCCACCATTGCCGGGGCCCGGCTCTTTGGCCTGAACAAGGATGCGGCGGCGGAATTTTCCTTTCTGCTGTCCATCCCGGCCATCCTGGGTTCCCTGGTCTTGCAGCTGCCGGAGGTGCTGGACGCAGGCTTTGGGGAGGTCGCCTGGGGGCCCATCTTGGCCGGCATGGCGGTGGCTGCCCTGAGCGGCTATCTGGCCATCCGCTGGATGCTCCGCCTCATCCGCTCCAAAAGCCTGCTGGGGTTTTCCCTGTATACCGCCGTTTTAGGCTGCCTGGTGCTGCTGGACCAGCTGGCCTTCCACGTATTTTTCTAAGTCCCTCGCCTTTGGCCGCCGTCCTTTGCCGCGGACGGCGGTTTTCCATGCCGCGCCCTTTGCTTTCGCCCCCTCCAGGAAAGGTATACAGGTATTCTTCTTCCCAAAGGCTTGAAAGGGTATGGGGGGTTGGTTTAATATTATGGAAACAAGCATGGCGTATATAAGCTTCCCGTCTATCCCATCAATATAAGAGAGAGAAGGAGAAACAACATGATACAATTGGTGGACCATGGGGTATTTTTGGTCAACGGCGTCCCTTCCGACCGGGCGGACATCTCCCCCCAGGAGGCCCGGCAGCATACCATTACAGCCGGTATCCTGAACGCCCACAACGTCTCTTCGGACCCCGCCCAGCTGCGGATCCGGTTCGATAAGCTGATCTCCCACGATATCACCTATGTGGGCATCATCCAAAGCGCCCGGGCCAGCGGCATGGAACGCTTCCCCCTGCCCTATGCCATGACCAATTGCCACAACAGCCTTTGCGCCGTTGGCGGCACCATCAACGAGGACGACCATGTGTTCGGCCTGTCCGCCGCGAAAAAATACGGCGGCATCTACGTGCCCGCCAACCAAAGCGTCATCCACAGCTACGCCCGGGAGGCCATGAGCCGTTGCGGCAGCATGATTCTAGGCTCGGACAGCCATACCCGCTACGGCGCCCTGGGCACCATGGGCGTGGGCGAGGGCGGCCCGGAGCTGGTGAAACAGCTGCTCTCCAATACCTATGATATCCCCGCCCCTGAGGTGGTGCTGGTATACCTGACCGGCGCCCCCCGCCGGGGCGTCGGCCCCCACGACGTGGCCATCGCCCTGGTGGCCGCCACCTTTGGCAACGGCTTCGTCAAGAACCGGGTGCTGGAATTCACCGGCCCGGGCCTTGCCAACCTGCCGGTGGAGTTCCGCAACGGCATCGACGTGATGACCACGGAAACCACCTGCCTTTCCTCCATCTGGGAGACCGACGATGCAATAAAGGCCTATTATCAAACCTATGGCCGGCCGGAGGATTACCAGCGGCTCACCCCCGGCCCCGTGGCCTATTATGACCGCATGATCCAGATCGACCTGGATCAGATCGAGCCCATGATCGCCCTGCCCTTCCATCCCTCCAACGCCCATACCATCCGGGCCTTCCTGGCGGATGCGGACAACTTGTTGGCCGCAGTGGAGGAGGAGGCGGCTAAAAAATTCCCCAAGGCCCATCTGGACCTCCGTTCCAAGGTGCTGCCCCAGGGCGTGCTGGCGGACCAGGGTATCATCGCGGGTTGCTCCGGCGGCCTGTTCGACAACATTGTGGAAGCAGCCGCCATCCTGGAAGGGGGCAGCGTGGGCAACGGGTATTTCAACCTTTCCGTATATCCCACCAGCGTGCCTGTAAGCCTGGAGCTGACCCGGGTAGGCGCTACCGGCGCCCTGCTCTCCGCCGGCGCTATCATCAAGCCTTCCTTCTGCGGCCCCTGCTTCGGCGCTGGGGACGTGCCCAATAACAGCGGCCTTTCCCTCCGTCACACCACCCGCAACTTCCCCAACCGGGAAGGTTCCAAGCCCGGCGAAGGCCAGGTGGCTGCCGTGGCCCTTATGGACGCCCGCTCCATCGCCGCCACCGCCCGCAACGGGGGCTTCATCACCCCCGCCACAGAGGTGGATTACCAGGTGCCCCACTACGACTACCACTTCGACCCCTCCATCTATGAAAAGCGGGTCTACAACGGCTATGGCCATCCCCAGCCGGAAACCCAGCTACGCTATGGCCCCAATATCACCGACTGGCCCAAAATGTATCCCCTCACGGATAACCTCCTGCTGGAGCTGGCCGCGGTGATCCGGGACCCGGTCACCACCACCGACGAGCTGATCCCCTCCGGGGAAACCAGCTCCTACCGCTCCAATCCCCTGCGGCTGGCGGAATTTGCACTGTCCCGCCGGGTGCCGGAATATGTGGGCCGCAGCAAGGCCATCAACCAGTCGGAAGCAGACCGCCGGGAGGGCAAGCCCAACGACGCCCTGCTCCAAACCCTTGGTAAGGTGGGAGACGCCCAGGCCT
This sequence comes from uncultured Eubacteriales bacterium, assembly GCA_900543475.1. Taxonomy (GTDB): domain Bacteria; phylum Bacillota; class Clostridia; order Christensenellales; family CAG-138; genus Pelethousia; species Pelethousia gallinarum. Next base: position 554 of record UQRU01000052.1, on the reverse strand, counting down.
TGGCCCAAACCACGGCCCTCGCCTCCTGCGTGTTCGCCAACAAGCCCGGCGACGGCTCCGCCCGGGAGCAGGCCGCCTCCTGCCAAAAGGTATTGGGCGGCGGCGCCAACATCTGCTACGAATACGCCACCAAGCGCTACCGGAGCAACTGCATCAACTGGGGCCTACTACCCTTTACCCTGCCGGCGGGCGCTGATTTCCCCTATGAGGTAGGCGATTCCATCTTCCTTCCCAATATCCGGGCTGCGGTGGAGCAGGGCGTGGAAGTCATCCCCGCCAAGGCCATCACCCAGAATGGGGTTTTTGACCTGACCCTGGAGCTTAAGGGCCTCACCCAGGACGAACGGCAGATCCTGCTGGATGGCTGCCTGATGAACTATTACGCCGCCCGGTAAATGGGCGTTCCTCCGGCGTTTGCCGGGGGCGGCGGGCGCGCAACGCGCGCCCAGGGCGCCGGCTGGCCTTTGGCCAGCCGGCGCTCAGGCTGTCGAAAAAGTGGCTTGCGCCACTTTTTCGAGGTTTTCATAGCTCCCTTGCGCCTACGGCGCGGCCAG
>UQRU01000051.1 GCA_900543475.1 uncultured Eubacteriales bacterium | reverse complement strand
ATCCGGCTCCTCCGGTTACAATTATCGTCATTCTTATTTCCTCATCTTTCTTAATACAAATGTTCCTGATATTTTCCATCTAATACATCTTTCAGGTACTGTCCATACTGATTTTTCTTTAAAACTTCATAAACTTCAAGAACTTCTTCCTTTGAAATCCATCCGTTCAGATATGCGATTTCCTCGAGACACGCAATTTTTCTATGCTGATGCTGCTCTACTGTCTTTACAAAATTCGTTGCATCTACCAGTGATTCATGGGTTCCTGTGTCAAGCCAGGTAAATCCCTGTCCAAGAAGTTCCACATTCAAGCTGTTATCTTCCAGATAAATGCGGTTCAGATCTGTGATTTCCAGTTCTCCTCTTGCACTTGGTTTTAAGTTCTTTGCGTATTCAACAACACGGTTATCGTAAAAATAAAGACCTGTTACACAATAATTACTCTTTGGATGTTCCGGCTTCTCTTCAATAGAGACAGCTTTTCCATTCTTATCAAACTCTACAATTCCAAAACGTTCCGGATCATCTACATAATATCCGAAAACGGTTGCCCCTTTTCCTGTTTCTGCATTTTCTACTGCGGCTTTTAATCTCTTCTTCAAGCCATGTCCGGCAAAAATATTATCTCCTAAAACCATTGCCACCGGCTCATCACCAATAAAGTCTGCTCCTATGATAAATGCCTGTGCCAGTCCATCCGGACTTGGCTGTACAGCATACTGAAGATTTACGCCAAACTGGTGTCCATCTCCTAACAGATCCTGAAATCTCGGTGTATCTGCAGGTGTCGAAATAATCAGAATATCTCTGATCCCCGCATTCATAAGCACTGACATTGGATAATAAATCATTGGTTTGTCATAAATCGGAAGTAGCTGTTTCGATGTTACCATAGTTAATGGATAAAGTCTTGTTCCTGATCCACCTGCAAGAATGATTCCTTTCATCTAAAATTCTCCTCTCTGTACACGATCTTGTCTGTATGCAGCAATTTAGTTCTATTATTTACAATTACTATTATAAAAGATGACGTTACGTTACCTTCAAGTATTTTTTTATGATATCCTTAAAGACTCTAGATTAAAGCATATACTTTTTTGGAGATCCTGATTTCAGAAGTCTAGCCTCTTGACCGGATTTATCCTAATATTATTTATCCTGTTCTCAAGATAGAGGCAGACATTTTTGCACTGTTTATTTCCTGCAGACAAAAATGCCTGCTTCTTTTGTCACATCGTATCCTTTGCCAGCTTTTTGTTTTACATAATCTCTGAACTCCTGGTATCTGCTCAAGATGTATTGATTCTGATTGCCATGGCAGGAAAGGATATATGCGATCAACGGTTCTGCATCCTGAATTTCCAGCTTATCTTTATATTCCTGCCACGAAATTTCATGAAAATATGGTTTCAAGATTTCTTTTCCGTTTTCTTTCCCAAATTTCTCATACAGATTGTCAGCTGACAGTACAATCCGATTGTCAAATCCTTTTGCCAGCCTATGCGGGGTCAAACCAGGCCAAGGGGATGCGGCCTATATATATTGACACCGGAGGGTGGTTTTGCTATCCTGATTTAATTGGTATGCTGGTCCCACCAATACGGCGCCAGCCATAGCAAAGGATAGATTGGAGCAAGTGCAACATGGATACGATTTTTTACGCATTCCTTTTGACCCTTTTGGCCGGGTTGAGCACCGGCATCGGCAGCTTGATCGCCCTGTTGGCCAAGCGGACCAACCGCCGGTTTTTATCGGTGAGTTTGGGCTTTTCCGCTGGGGTCATGGTGTATGTTTCCATGATCGAGATCTTTGCCAAGGCCCAGTCGGCCCTAACCGCCCAGCTGGGGCAGCGGCCGGGCAGCTGGGCCACGGTGGCGGCCTTTTTCGGGGGCATGCTGTTCATCGCCGTGATCGATAAGCTGATCCCCGCGGAAAAGAATCCCCATGAGGTGAAGCTGGTGGAACAGGAGGATGCGGCGCCCCCAGCCCGGAAGCTGATGCGCATGGGGGTGTTTACCGCCCTGGCCATCGCCATCCACAATTTCCCCGAAGGGTTAGCTACCTTTGTTTCCGCCCTCCAATCCCCCTCCATCGCCATCCCCATCGTGGTGGCCATCGCCATCCACAACATTCCCGAGGGCATCGCCGTGTCCGTGCCCATCTACCAGGCCACCGGTTCCCGGAAAAAGGCCTTTTGCTATTCCTTCCTGTCCGGCCTGGCGGAACCGCTTGGCGCTTTGATCGGCTGGCTCCTGCTGATGCCCATCATGACGGACACGGTCTTCGGCATTATTTTTGCGGCTGTAGCCGGCATTATGGTATTCATCTCCTTTGACGAGCTGCTGCCCGCCGCCCGGGAATATGGAGAGCATCACCTGTCCATCTATGGCCTGATCTCCGGCATGGCGGTCATGGCGGTGAGCCTGCTGCTGTTTATCTGAGCTCCCGAAATCCCCCCCTCGTACAAAAAAGCGCCTTTCCTCAGGGAAAGGGCTGCGAGGTAATATTCTATTTGATATAAGCGGCCGCATACGAAATAGCGGCCGCTTTTTTCTTTGAAGGCCCATGCGTGTTCCGTTGGCCGGCCCTTTCCCCTTGGCGCGGTGCGGACTGCGTTCTGCCTTGTAACCCCAACGAGGACAAGGCCCCTGCAAAAAGCGGGCGGCCATGTTTCTGACCGGGGCTGTTCAGGTGCCGCTTTTACGTCCGGTTACCGGCGAACTGGGCCATATACAGGGCGTAATAGGCGCCCTGCTTTTCCAAAAGTTGCTGATGGTTGCCCGTTTCTACCACCTGGCCGTGATCCATGACCACGATCATATCCGCGTCCTGGATGGTGGAAAGCCGGTGGGCGATAATGAGGCTGGTACGGTTTTTCATAAGCCGGACCAAGGCGTCCTGGATGCTTTGCTCGGTACGGGTATCCACAGAGGAGGTGGCTTCATCCAAAATGAGGATCTTGGGATCGGCCAGAATGGCCCTGGCAATGTTCAACAGCTGCCGCTGGCCGTGGGATAGCCCTGCCCCCGCCTGCTGGAGCATGGTCTGGTATCCCTCCTTCAGCCGCCGGATAAAGGGGGCGCAATTGCTCATAACCGCTGCCCGTTCCATCTCCTTTTGGCTGGCTGCGGGGTTGGCATACTTGATATTGGCGGCAATGGTATCGGAAAAGAGCACCGTGTCCTGCAACACGATGGCAGTATTATGGCGGAGCCAGTCCCGACGCAGGGCGGTGATGTTCACCCCATCGATGCAGATCTCGCCGGCGTCCACAGGATAAAACCGCATAAGCAGGTTGACCACCGTGGTTTTGCCGCTGCCCGTGGCTCCCACCAGGGCGATCTTCTGTCCGGCCCGCACCTCCAGGCTAAAATCCTGAAGCACAGGTTTCCCTGGCTCATAGGAGAAGTTCACGTGGCGGAAAGAAATATTCCCCTGCATATTTTCCAGCTCCAGGGTGCCGCTGTTGTCCTCATCCGGCTGGTCCATTAGATCAAATACCCGTTCCGCCCCCGCCATGGCGGTCTGTACGGAGCCATAGAGCTGGGCGATCTCATTGAGAGGCCGGGAAAACTGTTTCGCATAAATGATAAACGCAGAAATGACCCCAATGGTGATCAGCCCCTCCAAGGCAAAATAGCCTCCAAAGGCAGCCACGATGACAAAGCCCAAATTGGTAATGCCGTTCATCATAGGGCCCATGGACCCGCCTAAGACTTCCGCCCGGACGCCTTCTCTGGCCAGCTGGTCGGAGAGCTGGTCAAATTCTTCCCGGGTGCGTTCCTGGCGGTTGCAGGCGGTTACCGACCGATACCCGGCGATCATCTCTTCCCCATAGCCGTCCAGGACGCCCAGGGCGTCCGCCCGGCCCCGGTAAGCGCTGCGCATTTTTTTGGACATCCACTTGGTCACCAGGGCGGTGAGCGCCACCGTCACCAAGGTGATGAGGGTAAGCTGCCAACAATACCAGAACATGATGGCGATGGTCCCCACGATGGTCAGGGTGCCGGATACCAGCGACCCTAAGCTCTGGGAAATGGTGTTGGAGATGTTCTCAATATCGTTGGTCATGCGGCTCATCAGATCCCCGCTGGAATGCCGATCCAAATAGCCGATAGGCAAGTGATCCAATTTTTCAAAGAGGCCATAGCGCATACAGCCTACGATGCTCTGGCTTAGCCGGGCAGCCAAAAGCCCCTGGATCAAGGTGAAGGTCACGTTTAAAAGGAAGGAAACTAGCAGCCATCCCAGCAGGAGGCGGAACTGGCCCCAAGTCCTTTCTTTCAGGGCGTCGATCACCTGTCCTTGGAGGGCGGGGGAAGCCAAGGAGGTAATGGTCACCAACAGTACCGTCCCCATGAGTCCCAGGAACAAGCCCTTGGTTTGGACAAAATAGCTTAGCAGCCGTTTCAGGGTGCCCTGGGTATCCTTGGGCTTTTCCACCGCCTGTCCCATGGTGGAGGGGCGGCGCAATTCCACCTTTGGTTTGATTTCCGTCGTCATGCTTGCACCTCCCGCTTCATCTGGGAGCGGCAGATCTCCCCATACACCGGTGAAGTCTCCAGCAGCGTCGCATGGGTCCCCCAGGCAACCAGCTGCCCATCCTCCAGCACCAGGATCTTGTCCGCATCCTTTACGGAAGCCACCCGCTGGGCCACGATGACCTTGGTGATCCCGGCCAGTTCCCGGTTCAGGGCCACATGGAGGGCGGCCTCCGTTTTAAGGTCTAGGGCGCTGGCCGCATCATCCAAAATGAGGATCTCCGGCCGTTTCAGTACCGCCCGGGCAATGCAAAGCCGCTGCTTCTGCCCGCCGGAAAGGGAGTGGCCGCTTTCGGTGACCTGGGTATCATAGCCATCGGGGGTGCGCAGGATAAAATCCTCCGCCTGGGCGATCTGCGCCGCCTGGCGGATCTGGTCTTTCTCCACCCCCTCTGCGCCCCAGGCGATATTTTCACCAATGCTGCGGGAAAACAGTTCCGCCTTCTGCTGCACCAGGGCTACCCGGTCCCGCAGGGCTTCCATGGGGAAATCCCGCACATCCACCCCGTCCACCAGCACGGCCCCTTCCGTGGCATCGTAAAATCGGGGGATCAGGTGTACTAGGCTGGACTTCCCGCTGCCGGTGGAACCGATGATGGCCACGGTCTGGCCCGGCTCTACCCGGAAGGATAGATCCCGCAATACCAGATTTTCCGGAGCCCCCGGATAAGCAAAGGATACGTGGGAAAATTCAATTTCCCCCTTTCTATTTGGCGCCGGCAGGGTGGAACCCGGTTGTTGGGCCGGCTGGGTATCCAGCACTTCCCGGATGCGCTTCCAGGAGGCGGAAGCCCGGGTAAAAGTCTGAAAAATATTGGCCATGAAAATGATCCGCATAAGGATCAGGGACAAATAGGTGATCGCAGCCATCACCTGCCCCGGCGTAATGGCGCCCCCCGCTTGTACCGAAATGCCCCCCACATACAGCACCCCCACGGTGCAAAGGTTGAGCACCACGTTTACGCAGGGATTTAAAAAGGCAAGGCTGGTTTGGGCCCGCAGATTGATCTGGCAAAGGCTGTCGTTGGCTTTGGAAAAATTCTCCAAGGCGTCCGCTTCTTTGACATAGGCTTTCACCACCCGGGCCCCGGCGATATTCTCCTGGACGATACAGTTGATCTGATCCAATCTATGCTGGATCACCGTGAACAACGGAGAGACCCGGCGCAGGAAGAACACCAAAAAGATGGCGATCACAGGCAGCCCGCAAGCAGCCACCATGGCGAAGCGGGGGGATTGGCGATAGAGCATATAGATGCCCCCGAAGAACATCACCGTGCACCGTACCACCGACCGCATGGACATCATGACCATCTGCTCCACCTGGGTGACGTCATTGGTAATGCGGGTGACCAGGGAACCGGTGGTAAACCGATCGGTCTGCTGGAACGAAAAGGTCATGATCCGGGCAAACAGATCCTTGCGCACGTCGTTCCCAAAGCGTTGGGCCGCCACATTGGCGAATACCCCGCACAGCACCCCGCAGGTGCCTCCAAAGGCCACCAATAGCAGCATCCGAATACCCATGGACCAAATAATAGCCATATCCCCGCCCAATACGCCCTCGTCCACAATGGTGGCCATCATATCCGGCTGCCACATATCCATGGCGATCTCCCCCAGCATGAATAGGGGCGCCAGCAGGCAATTGAGCCAATATTTCTTCAAATAGTTCAGCATAGAGGAAGCTCCGTTTCTATGATCCTGGCCAATTCATCCAACAGCTCCCGCATGTGCTTTTCCTTTTCCCAAGTCAATTGTGCGGAAACCCGAGCGTCCGCCTGGTGGATGGCTTCTCGGATCTCCTTGGCGCAGGCCTCGCCCTTTTCCGTCAAATACAGGCGCACATACCGTAGGTCTTTATCGTCCGCTTCCTTTTTCAAATATCCCGTCAAGCCCATTTCCTTTACCGTCTGGCTCACGGAAGCGGTGGTGATCCCGCAGTGGGCAGCCAACTCCTTTTGGCTGACCCCTGGATTGCGCAGCAAAAAAGTAAGCACCATCCGGTAGGAATCCGGTACCCCTGCCCGCGCGGCTACCCCTTTCATATAATTGGCCCATAACCTGTAGGTATCGCGAATCAAAAGCATCAATGGTTTTTCCACGAAAAGCCCCCCATATAATTAAGTTCCTATCTAATTATATAGACGGACATTCCATTATGCAAGGCTTATTTTCACCTCCCCCCTTTTCCCCATCAAAAAGCAGCGTAACATGTACGAAATAACGAAGCGCCGCCCCATAGAGGGCGGCGCTTCGTTGCAGGCTGTCGAAAAAGTGGCTTGCGCCACTTTTTCGAGGTTTTCATAGCTCCCTTGCGCCTACGGCGCGGCCAGGGAGCTATGCAGGGAAACCCTTGCTGCGCAAGGCCTTTTGCGGATTTGACGCGCATGTCGTCAAATCCGATCAAAGCCTCCGGGGGCTGCGGCCCCCGAACCCCCGGGGGTTTTTCGACAGGCTGGCGCAACGCCGCCCCCCAAGGGGGGCGGCGTTGCGTTGGTGCGGCTGGGGGGACTCGAACCCCCAAGGTTTCCCCGGCAGATTTTAAGTCTGCTGTGTATGCCAATTCCACCACAGCCGCGCAAGTATCATTATACGAGCTGTGGAGGATTCCGTCAACTCCCGTAATAGGCTTGACGAAAAAGTTCCTCTGCCTCCTTAGGGGTAGGGCAGCGATTTTTAGGCAGGATGGAGGTATGGCTAAGGCGTTTGCAAAGGTCTGGCAGTTTGCTTAAAAACTCCGCCTCTTCAATTCCAAACGCCTGTAAGGATTCGGGCATATCCAGCCCGCCGCGCAGCAAGATGATCCGAGAGCGAAGGGCTTCCAAGCACTCGCCAGGATACCCCAGGCTGGCGCAAATTCTAGCGGCGGCGTTTTTAGCGCCAGGGTCGCGGGAAAGCGTCAAGGGAAGGCAAACGGCCTCCGCAATGCCAGTGGGCAATGGCTTGTAAAATGCCACGCATAGTTCCGCGGCCATAGCGGTACAAAGGCCGGCCGGCGCATTGGAAAAGGCCAAGCCCGCCATACATTGTCCCTCATGCAGCATGGTCCGAGCAGCGACATCGCCGCCGGCTGCTGGTTGCAGCTTATCAAAAATGACGCAGGCAGCATGCAGTGCCAAGGGATATGCCAGGCTAGCCTGGCCATGGAACATGGCCTCCAGCGCCTGGGATAGCGCCGCCATGCCGCCCCGGGCTAAAATGGTTCCGGAGCAGGGTGCTGCAAGGTCTGGATCTATGATGGCCATATCCGGCGCCAAGACCGGATGCCGCAACAAATGCCTGCGGCCCTGGGCGGGGTCCAGCAAAAACGCCGCGCCGCCCAAGGCGGCTTCCCCGCCCCCGCCAGCCGGCGCAGCCGCCATTCGCGCCTGCCTGCGCAGCAGCGGCAACCTGCCCTCTTCCAGAAAAGCGCGAGGCGTGAGGCCGGGGTCTTCATAAAAAGCCCACATCGCTTTTGCTGCGGATATGCTCTCCTCCCCGCCCAGGGCCACGATCCAACCAGGTTTGAATTCCTGCATCGCCTTGGCGCCTGTGAGGGCCAAGGCAAGGGTTGGTCCCCCCGGCGTGCATACAAAGGGGCGGACCAGCATGCCCGCTTCCTGCAAAAAGCCCTCTGCCCGGCGTAAAAAACCACTTTGCCGGGCCGCGGCCCCGCATACCAGCATCGCCCGGCTCCCATTTAACTGTTTCAGCCTGGATAAAGCGCCCCGCCCATAATACAGATCCCGGGGAATGGTAAAGCGATCCATTGATTTGCACCTCCTTCTCTCCCCCTAGTTTTCCAGGAAAGCAGAATGCCTATCCTTTTTTCATGAAAGGATAGGCATTCGATTTGTCCGGCGTCTTACCGCCTTGGGGCATTCCCGTAGCCACCCCAGCCATGGGAAAACTGGCGTGGGGTTTGTGGTCCTTTGCAATACAAGCCCTTTGTTCGGCTGTGGCCCATGCAAAAGAGCGGCAGCTGTTTTTTCCCGGCGTCTGCGCCCTTACCAGGGCACCACAAAGCCTTCGTCCATTTCATACCGCCGGGCTTCCAGCGTCTCCTGGTCAAACAGGAAATACCGTTCCGGCCTTCCGCCCGTATCCCCAAAGGTGCAGTCCACGTACAGGATCTCCCCATCCAAGCGCACCATGTTCCATGCATGGCCCGCCCCATCCTGATAGCCGTTTACCGTCCAACAGTCCAGTCCCAAGCCATCGCACAGGGCCTGGAAGGTCCTTGCATAGCCGGTGCAAACGCTCCGGCCCGCCACCAAGGCGCCATAAGCGCTGCGCAGGATCTGCATCTCCTCGGTCAGGGTCTGTTCCTCGGTGGCGTCCCGGATGGCGTCATCGTATTCCGTCATGTCCATGACCCGCTGATATACCGTTCGATAGGCTTCCCGGCTTTCCAGGCCCTGAACCTGTTCCTTCAGGCGGGCCAGCTCTTCTTCCAGGGCGGCGTCCAGCTCCGCCTGGGCTGCTGCGATCCTTTCCGCCGGTACGCCGAATTCCAGCCAATACCGGCCGATTTGCCGCTGGCCAGGGTTTTCTAGGATCTCATACCAAATGGAATCCCCTTCGCAGGCCAGGGTAGCGCTATTTACTTCCGCCGTGTTGATCCAGGCAAACAGGGTGGTTTCATCCGGCCGTACCCCTTCCAGGATCACGGTGGCTTTTGGGCTCCCCGCCGCCCATTGTTGGATCAAGCTCTCCACCATCTCCAACCCGCTGCGGGCCACGGGGATCTGTGATAGTGGTAATGTATCCGCTTGATAGGTCAGGGTCAGTTCTAGGGCGATATAGCCCTGGCCCTCTGGCTGCCGGCAGGTTTGCAAGGCCCATTCGCCATTTCCCACCAGATAGCCGTAGGCATAATTGCTATTGGAAAGCTGGACGATGTCCTGATGGATCTGTTGATTCAGCTGATCCAGATCCTGCTCTTGGAAAAAGCGGATCGCCACCGGAGTTTTGTCCTGCATCATATCCATGAGCAGGGCTTCCAGCTGTCCCTGGTCGTAAGCAACCGGTTTGGGGGAAGCCCCCTGGGCCTGGATCAGGTCTGCTAGCAGGGCTGTATCCTTGGGCACCAGCCGGATGGTGACGGGGACATAGCCCCATTCTTCTCCAAACTGTACCCCGTAGTCCGCCAAAAACCGCTGGGCCAGGTAGCTTTCGCCCTCTCGAAGCCTGGCCATGGTCTCGGTGACCATTTGTTGTACGCTCCGCTGGCGGCCCAGCAGATTGATGGTAAAGCTGGTCTCTCCCGCCAAAATCGCCTGTTCCACCTGGGCCTGCAGGATCTCTTCTTCCGCTGGCAGCGCCTCTATCCCCTGCCGTTGCAACACCTGGGCTGTAGGCTGACAGCCTGCCGCCCAGGTCAAAAGCAGCAGGATGGTACATAGCAGGGCCAGGTTTCGTTTCATCAAGTTTTCCTCCAAGGGCAATAGTTAAGGCAAAAAAGCTGCTTTGAGCGCCGGGCCAGGGCTGCATACCCTGTGCGGTACGGCACGTCCCAAAGCAGCTTCATAAGGCCAGGATGGCCCGTTTGCCGGCCGGCTTAGTACGCCTTGCCGAAATACATCAGATGCTTAGCCTTCTTGCCGCAGAAGATGCAGGTATCTCCATGGGCCTCCGGGTCATAGTCCAGGGTATAGCAACGGGTGGTAGCGCCGGTAATGGCCTTGATCTCGTCCTCGCACTCCCGCTCGCCGCACCAGGGAGCTTTGGCAAAGCCCGTCTTAACCGCCTCCATAAAGTCGCCGAAGTCCCGCACCTCTTGGGTATGGCTTTCCCGATGGGCCAGGGCCCGGTTGAACATACTCACATGGATGTCGTCCAGCAGGGCCTTGATGGTATCCGCCAGGCCATCCAGGGAGACAAATTGTTTTTCGTGGGTATCCCGCCGCACCAGGACAGCCTGGTTGTTTTCGATGTCCTTGGGCCCCAGTTCGATGCGCACCGGCACGCCCTTCATTTCCCACTGGTTGAACTTCCAGCCGGCGCTCTGCTCGGTATCGTCCAGCTTCATCCGGATGCCGGCGGCCTTCAGGGCGCGGAACACTTCCTCCGCCTTGTCCATGACCCCGGCCTTGTGGGGGGCGATGGGCACGATCACCGCCTGATAGGGGGCGATGCGGGGCGGCAGCATCAGGCCCCGGTCGTCCCCGTGGACCATGATGACCCCGCCGATCATCCGGGTGGAGGTGCCCCAGCTGGTGGTCTGGCAGTATTCCTGCTTGCCCTCCCGGCTCAGGTACATGATGTTATAGCTGCGGGCGAAGTTATCCCCCAGGTTGTGGGAGGTGCCCATCTGCAAGGCCTTGCCGTCCTGCATCATGGCTTCCATGGTATAGGTGGCCTTGGCGCCGGCGAATTTTTCCTTTTCGCTCTTGCGGCCGGTGAGCACAGGGATAGCCAATACGTTTTCCGCGAAATCCTTGTACACCCCCAGCATCCGCATGGTCTCCTCCTGGGCCTCCTCAAAGGTGGCGTGGGCGGTATGGCCCTCCTGCCAGAGGAATTCGGCGGTACGCAGGAAGGGGCGGGTGCTCTTTTCCCAGCGCATCACGTTGCACCACTGGTTCATCAACACCGGCAGATCCCGATAGGATTGGATCCATTTGGCGTACATGGTGCCGATGATGGTCTCGCTGGTGGGGCGGATGGCCAGGCGCTCGTTCAGGGTTTCCGAGCCGCCCTGGGTGACCCAGGCCACCTCCGGCGCAAAGCCTTCCACATGCTCCGCTTCCCGCATGAGCATGCTTTCCGGGATCAGCAGGGGGAAATAGGCGTTCACATGCCCGGTCTCCTTGAACCGCTGGTCCATCTGCTGTTGCATCAGCTCCCATACCGCGTAGCCATAGGGCTTGATCACCATGCAACCCTTGACGTCGCTGTAGTCCGCCATATCGTTCTTGATGACCACGTCCGTATACCACTGGGCAAAATCCTCGGTACGGCTGGCGATATGCTGTACGAACTCCTCTTTGTTCTTTGCCATGCTACTCTTCGTTCCTCCAACCTGATTGTGATGATATGGGATGGTTTACGTTCCCCTGCCTAAGCCAGGGGCTGCATATCCCTTGGTATGAGGCCGCCTGGCCTCCGGTATTCCTATAGATCCTTAAGAATGTCGTCCAGGATGGCGTCCAAGCCGTCCGGCGCGCCAACGGGGGGATTATCCTCCGTCTTTTCCCCGCTCGCACTGCCGGTCAATACGGAATCCACCGTGACCACCTGGTCTTCGTCCTCCTGGGCCGCTTCCGGTTCCCCGGCCGCTTCCGCCGCCTGGGGCGCTTCCTCCTCCGCAGCCTCTTCTACCGTCTTGGCAATGAGGGCGTCCAGATCCAGCATGGGGGCGGGCTCCGGCTCTTTTCCCGTCTCCTCTCGGGGCAGGCTCCGGCCCTGGATGGAATAAATGCTCTGCATCAAAGCGGCAGGGGAATCGTATTCTTCGGGCAGGTTTTCCGCCTGCACCCCAGCCATATCCCCCATGATGGCCGCGAAAATGTCCGCTTGCTTATGGGCTTCTTCCGCGGTCTTGCGTAGATATTCCCGCAGGCATCCCCCTTTACCCTCCAATTCCGCCACATAGGCGTCCGCCTGGGACCGCCGCCGGGCTGCCTCCTCCTCGGAGCGGGCTACGATCTGGGCCGCCTGTTCCCGGGCGTTTTGCAGCACCGTATCCGCTTCCTTGCGGGCCGCGTCCCGGTCTGCATAGGCGCTGGCGATAATTTGGGCCTTTTGCCGCTCGGCTTCCTCCCGGATCCGGCTGGCTGCCTGCTGGGCGTCCGTCAGGGCGTTCACAATGGCGTTCCCCCGTTCCCGGTAAGCGGCTAATTCCGCCTGCATCTGCTTTTCCCGGCCGGTCAGCTCCTCCACCCGCTTGGTCAGCACGCCGATCTCCGCTTCCCGCTGGGTCAGCAGGGTTTCCTTTTGGGTTAAGGTCTCTTGTAATTCTTTCCTGCCTAGCATTGCCATGTCCTCCCCCTTTATGTTGATGGTGTCTCTCCTATCAATGCGCCTATGGCTCCACCGGCAGCCGCTGCTGCGCGCAATCCTCCCCCGCCGGCGCCATGCCCATATGGGCATAACCCGCAGGCAGCACCACCCGGCCCCGGGGGGTACGGGCGATCAGCCCCAGCTGCAGAAGATAGGGTTCATATACGTCCTCAATGGTGGTGGCGTCCTCACCGGTGGCTGCGGCAATGGTATCCAGCCCCACCGGCCGGCCGCCGAATTTCACGATCATGGTGGTGAGCATCCGCCGGTCCACCGCATCCAAGCCCTGGCCGTCGATGGCCAGCATGTCCAGCCCCGCCTTGGCGGTAGCCAGGTCGATCTTCCCATTGCCCCGCACCTGGGCAAAATCCCGCACCCGCTTCAGCAGCCGGTTCACGATCCGGGGCGTGCCCCTAGAGCGGGAAGCGATCTCCAGAGCCCCTTCCGCATCGATCTCGATATGCAGGATATCCGCGCTGCGCTGGATGATCTCCTGTAGGTCCTCGGGGGCGTACAGCTCCAGCTGCTCCTTGATGCCGAACCGGTCCCGGAGGGGGGAGGTCAGCAGCCCCATGCGGGTGGTGGCTCCCACCAGGGTAAAGGGCGGCAGGTCCAGCCGGATGGAATGGGCGCTGGGGCCCTTGCCGATGATGATATCCAGGGCGTAATCCTCCATGGCGGGATAGAGGATCTCCTCCACGTTGGCGTTGAGGCGATGGATCTCATCGATAAACAACACGTCCCCCGGGGCCAGGTTGGTAAGCAGGGCCGCCAGATCCCCTGCATGGCTGATGGCCGGGCCGCTGGTCACCCGGAAGTTCCCGCCCATCTCGTTGGCCACGATGGCCGCCAGGGTGGTTTTTCCCAGGCCCGGCGGCCCGTAAAACAGGGCGTGGTCTAAAGGTTCGCCCCGGCGCTTGGCCGCCTCGATGTAGATGCGCATATGCTCCTTCACATTGCGCTGGCCGATATACTCCCGCAAAAACCGGGGCCGGAGGCTATATTCCATTGGTTCATCTTCCACGATCATGGAAGATGTGATCAACCGATCGTCCATGGGTCTCTCCTAGCTGTTATTTTTTCGCGGCCAGGCTCCGAAGGGCCGCCGTGATCATGTCTTCCACCCGGGGGCAGTCCGGCGTTTCCGCCACCGCCCGGCCGGCCACCACCCCGTCGTAGCCCAGGGCCACCAGGGCGGCCGTGGCTTCCGCCCGCATATCCAGGGCTTTGCTCTCCCCGGCGAACACCCCGGTGGGCGCCACATCCTCGGACACCTGCTCCTTGAGCTCCAGCAGCAGCCGGGCGGCGGTCTTTTTCCCCAGGCCGGGCACCCGGCTCAGGGCGGCCGCGTTTTCCGTGAGGATGGCCGCAGCGATGTCCGATACCTCCAAATGGCTCAACATCCCCAACGCCAATTTAGGCCCCACCCGGGATACGCCGATCAGCCGCCGGAACATGGCACGCTCCTCCTTGGTGGCAAAGCCGTACAGGGTGACGGCGTCCTGGACCTGGTGGAAATGGATGTACAGCTTGGCCTCCATGCCCACGTCCAGGGTCTTTAGGGTGGCGGTGGAGCACAGGATCTCATAGCCCACCCCTGCGGCCTCCAAAACCGCCCGGTCGGGCTGTACGTCATCCACCCATCCGTGAATATGTGCAAACATAGAATCGACTCCTCGTGTTGCCCTCAATGGATCCGGAAGGTCTCCGCCATAGGGCCCATGGTATTGGCGTGGCAGATGGCCACGCCCAACGCGTCCGCCGCATCGTCCGGCTTCGGCAGCTCCCGCAGCCCCAGCAGCAGCTTGACCATCTGCTGGATCTGCCGCTTGTCCGCATGGCCGTTGCCGCACACCGCCTGCTTGATCTGCATGGGGGTATATTCATACAGGGGAAGCCCCGCCTGCTGGGCCGCCAACAGGGCGACCCCCCGGCCGGCGCCCACCTGTAGGGCTGTGGTCACGTTCCGGTAAAAAAACAATTCCTCAAAGGCCACCGCCTGGGGCTGGAAGGTTTCCAGCAGCTGGCCCATGCCCCGATACAGCCTTTCCAGCCGCTGGGGGAAGGGCTCGCCCGCCGCCGTTTCGATCACCCCATAGTCCAACGGCCTGGGCCGGTTCCCTTGCCCGGTCTCCAACACCCCGTAGCCCAGGATGGCATAGCCGGGGTCGATCCCCATTACGATCAACCTATCACCTCATATACATACTGTTCTTATTGTATCATGGGTGCTGGCGTTGTACAACCAGGGATTCTTCCGCTTTTCCCGTCCCTTTTCCCGGCAACCTGTCGTTTTTGCTTTGCCCGGCCTCCCCCGGGGGGGGGCGGCGCTGGGGCTGCGCCCCAGCATGCCCGGCCGGGCCTCTGGCCCGGCCGGACGGGTGGGCTTCGCCC
>UQRU01000050.1 GCA_900543475.1 uncultured Eubacteriales bacterium | reverse complement strand
CAGCAAGTAAATTCTCTCTCAAAAAGTACAAAAGCGTCACGCTGATTCGTTCGGCGTGACGCTTTTTACCGTTCTTGGGAGCGGCCACCCTCCGCCGCCTTTTGGCGACAGCTCCCTCGTGAACGAAGAAGCCTTGGGCTGGTTGAAATCGGCAGCTTTTGCCCCCGTCTTAGGTTTTGGCTGCAAAAAAACGCAGGTCGAATTTGACCTGCGTTTTTGTCGTTGTATGGGTTGGAGCTTTCAGCGTTCTTCTCGGAAGTAGGCGTTGCCCAGGGATGCAGGAGGCTGATTTTCCCGACGCTGGCGGATGCTCAGAACAACCAGGACGATGAGGGTCACTACATAGGGCAAAATCTTGTAGATCTCCGTGGGGATGGGGAACACCGTCACCCGCATATACATGATCATCAGTCCGCCGAACAGGATGGAGCCCCAGATGGCACGCAGGGGACGCCACAGGGCGAAGATGACCAGCGCCACCGCCAGCCAGCCCTTGCCGTCCATGGCGTCAGCCGCCCAGTTGCCGCTGCCGGAGACCATGGTGAAGTACAGGCCGCCCAGGCCGCAGATGCCGCCGCCGATGCAGGTGAACAGGTACTTGTATCGGATGACGTTGATGCCGGCGGCGTCCGCCGTGGCAGGGTCTTCGCCCACAGAGCGCAAGTTCAGTCCCACTCTGCTCCGATTGAGCATCCAAGCCATGGCAATGGCGATGATAATGCTCAGGTAGATCATGAAGTTGTAGGAGAAGAACAGCTTGCCGATGATGGGGATGTTGGAGAGGAAATCGGGAAAGAGCTTGGCGGTGAACAGGTGATCCAGGTCGGCGCTGATGACCAGGCGGCCGCCTGCCTTGACGCGATAGTATTCGCCGAAAAACTTGCCAAAACCCACGCCGAAGATGGTCAGCGCCAGGCCAGTGACGTTCTGGTTGGCGCGGAGGGTGATGGTGAGGAAGGAGAAGATGAGGCTGCCGAAAGCGGCCGCCAGGAAGCCGGCTAGGATAGCCAAGATGAGGCCGATGATGGGGCTGGCACCCTCCCCTGCCGCCTGCTCATAGAGGTAGGGGGCGATGAGGCCAGCTGCGCCGCCCATGTAGATCAGCCCCTCTACGCCCAGGTTCAGGTTGCCGGATTTTTCCGTCAGGATCTCGCCCAGGGTACCGTACATGAGGGTGGTGCCCATAAGGACGGAAGCAACGATAAAGTTGACGATGGCGTTCCAAATTTCCATGTGTTACTTCCCCTCCTTCTTGACTTGGCTTCTGCCGCGGAAGATCAGCCGGTAACGAATGAAAAACTCACTGCCCAGCATACAGAACAGGATGATACCGGTGAGCATATCGGACATGGATTCCGGTATGGCGTTGTTGGTGACGGTGTTGATGGTGCTGGCGCCCTTCTCCAGGATGGCCAGGAAGAAGGAGATGAGCACCATACCGAAGGCGTTGAGCTGTGCCAGCCACGCCACCGTGATGCCGGTGAAGCCCACGCCGCCGGCAACAGAGTCGGACAGGGTGTACTTGATGCCGGAGACCAGGATAAAGCCTACGATACCGGCGATGGCGCCGGAGACGGCCATGGTGCGGACGATGACCTTGGCCACGTCGATGCCGGCATAACGGGCGGTGGGTTCACTCTCGCCCACCACGGCGATCTCAAAGCCGTGCTTGGTATATTTCAGGTAACAGAACATGAAGAACACCAACAGGATAATGAGGAATACACCGATGGTGATATTCCACACGTTGGGCATTCTGGCGCCGCTCTTGAACAGGCCGATGAGCTGGGTGCCCCGGGGGCGCTTTTCCCAGGGGCCGCCCTGGAGGTATTTGACGATGCCGATGGCGATGTAGTTCATCATCAGGGTGAACAGGGTTTCGTTGGTATTCCACTTGGCCTTGAACCAGGCGGGGATAAAGCCCCACAGGCCGCCGGCCAGTGCGCTGAGGATGAACATGAGGGGCAGCAGCAGCCCTGCGGGCAGGTCGCCGCCCAAATAGATCATACAGGCTGCCGAAGCGATGCCGCCCATGAGGATCTGGCCCTCTGCGCCGATATTCCAGAAGCGCATCTTAAAGGCGGGGGCCAAGCCGATACCGATACACAGCAGCATCATGGTATCCCGAATGGTGACCCACATCCGCCTATTGGTGCCGAAGGCGCCTTCAAACATGGCCCCGTATACCTTCAGGGGATTCAGCTCCACGATGGAATAGATGATAATGGCGCACAGCACCAGGGCGCCTACAAGGGCGATGCCCCGTATGCCCCAGGCCTTCCACCGGGGTAGGACGACGCCCCGCTTGGCGATGCGGACCCAGGGTTCTCTTCTTTCTTTATTCATGCCTAGGCCTCCTCTCCCAAATGGGTCATCAACAGGCCCACTTCTTCCTTTTTGGCGGTCCGGCCATCCACGATGCCGCTCACCTTGCCGGCGCACAGCACCAGGATCCGGTCACACAGCTCCAGCAGTACGTCCAGGTCCTCGCCCACGTATACCACCGCCGCGCCTCTGGTCTTTTGTTCGTTGAGCAGCCGGTAAATGGTATAGGAGGTATTGATATCCAGGCCCCGCACCGCGTAAGCGGTCATCAGCAGGGAGGGTGAGCCGGCGATTTCCCGGCCTACCAGCATCTTCTGCACGTTGCCGCCGGATAGGCGCCTAAGGGGGATGTTCAAGCCGGGGGTCACCACCTCCAGCTCATCCACGATCTGCTGGGCCAATGCCCTGGGGGTCTTTCGGTCGGTAAACATAGATTTGCCGCTCTTATAGCTGCGCAGCATCACGTTATCCGGCAGGTTCATGCTGCCGATCAGGCCCATGCCGAACCGGTCCTCCGGCACGAAAGCCAGGCCCACCCCCAGCTTATAGATCTCCAGGGGGTCCTTGCCGGTAAGCTCCGTAGGAGCCCCGTCCGGGGGGATCAGCTGGATGGAGCTGCCGGGCTGCAAGGTCTGCAAGCCGGCCACGGCTTCCAGCAGCTCCCGCTGGCCGCTGCCGGTGATGCCTGCAATGCCCAGGATCTCCCCGCCATAGGCGGTAAAGGTGACCCCATCCAACCGTTTGATGCCGTCGGCATCCACCACGGTCAGGTTCTTGACCACCAGCCGTTCCTTCCGGTCCACCGGCTCCGGCCGGTCGATGTTCAGGGATACGGAACGGCCCACCATCATGTCCGTGAGGGCTTGGGGGTTGGTATCCTTGGTGGCGATATCCCCGATATACTGGCCCCGGCGCAGCACCGCCACCCGGTCGGAGATCTCCATAACCTCGTGAAGCTTATGGGTAATGATGACGATGGACTTCCCATCCGCCTTCATGTTCCGCATGACCGCGAACAGCTTATCGGTCTCCTGGGGGGTGAGCACCGCCGTGGGTTCATCCAGGATCAGGATATCCGCCCCCCGGTAGAGCACCTTGACGATCTCCAGGGTCTGCTTTTCCGAGACCGACATATCGTAGACCTTTTTGTCCGGCTCCACCACGAAGCCGTACCGGTCGCATATTTCTTTCACCTTGAGCCGCACGTTGCGAAGATCCACCACCCGGTGTTCGTTGAGGCCCAAGACGATATTTTCCGCAGCAGTAAGCACATCCACCAGCTTAAAATGCTGATGGATCATGCCGATCCCAAGGTCAAAGGCGTCCTTGGGAGAACGTATGATGACCTTCCGCCCGTTCACATAGATCTGTCCGCTATCGGGTAGATAGATGCCGGAGAGCATGTTCATCAAAGTGGTCTTGCCGCTGCCGTTTTCCCCCAGCAGGGAGAGGATCTCCCCCGGGTAGATGTCCAAATGGACCCGGTCGTTGGCCACCACCTTGCCGAAGGTCTTGGTGATATCCACCATTCGGATGGCTTGTAGGGTTTCCAAAGCTTTGTCCTTTCTGTGCGTATGGCCGAAAGGGGCCAGGCGCTTGGTAAATTGATGAAATGAATGATCGCAGGTTGGTTCTGGAAAAGCGCCGGGGTTGTGAGAAAGGGTGAGCCAACCCCAGAAATGGCTATTACGGAAAGGAGAGAAGCAGGCTAAGCCCGCTTCTCTCGCAAGGTACAAAGATTAGTTGAGCTCAGTGATGCCGTCGATCCGCAGGCCGAAGTAGGGCGCGCTGCGCAGCACGGACTCCTGGAATACGCCGTCCACGATGGCCTCGCCGGAATCCTTGACGAAATCGCCGTCGGTATCCAGGGCGGGGGTGGAGGTGACGGTCTCGCCGCCCACGGTGAAGTTGGCGGTATCAAAGACCTGGATGGAGCCGTCCTTCAGGCCGGCCACCACTTCTTCCACCTTCTCGGCGGTGCCTTCGGCGCAGCTCTCGCCCAGGGTGGAGATCATAACCGCGTCGTCAGCATAGCCCAGGGCGAAGTCCGCAGGCATCGCCTCGCCGGTGAGCATCCGGTTGATGGTGGGGGTGTACAGGGCAGCCCAATGGTTCTGGGCGCTGGTGAGGGCAGCGGTGGGGGCTACGGACAGCATGTCGATGTTGTAGCCGACGCTGTAGCAGACCTTGCCGGCATCCAGCTGGGCCTGTACGGCCTGGGGCGCGCCGGTGGAGTCAGCATGCTGGCCAATGATGACGCAGCCCTTGGCGATCAAAGCGTTGGCAGCTTCGCCTTCGGCAACGGGATCATACCAGGAGTTGGTGTACTGGACATCCATGTGGGCTTCGGGAACGATGCTCTTGATGCCAAGATAGAAGGCGGTGTAGCCGGAAACCACTTCGTCATAGGGATAGGCGCCTACATAGCCTACATAAGGATCGGTCACGGTGCCCGCATCCATGAGCTCCTTGAGCTTCATGCCCGCTACCACGCCGGAGACGTAACGGCTCTGGAAGGTGTAGGGGAAGATGTTGGCGGTGTTGGGGGTGCTGGCAGCGGCCATGTCGCCGGTGCAAGCAACGAAGGTCACATCGGGATACTCAGCGGCGGCCTGCATCATGTAGGTCTGGTGGCCGTAGCTGTCGGAGAATACGATCTGGCAGCCCTGCTCCGCCAAGTCAACGGCGTTGTCATAGCAAGTCTCATCCTCGGGGATGTTGTACTTGAAGATCACTTGGCTCTCGTCGATGCCCAGCTCAGCGATAGCAGCCTGGACGCCCTCAATGTGGGCCAGGTCGTAACCGGAGTTCTCATCGTGCACCAGAATGACGCCGATCTTCAGATCCGCAGCGGCGATGGGCTCCCGTGCCGCACGGCCATCGGTCGCCTCCTCCGCAGGAGCTTCCTCCGCAGGGGCTTCCTCAGCGGGGGCTTCTTCGGCGGGGGCTTCTTCCGCCGGGGTCTCCGCAGCAGGCTCTTCCGCCGGGGCCTCAGCGGGGGTGGAACAAGCCACCATGCCCAGCGCCAGGATCAATGCCAGCGCAATTGCAAGAAACTTCTTCATTTGCTATTCCTCCTTGTTTTTTATCGCTTTATTTTTACGCCTAATTTGTAAGATTTGGATATCTCTCCGCATATATATGCCGAAACAAATATCCAGCCTCTTTTTTGATTAGGACGTAGCGACCAAATTAAATCGGCTGTTCTTCTAGCCTTTTCGGAAGAACAAGGGTAATGGTACCACACTTTTTCTTCTTTTGCAAGGCCGTCAGGTATCATATCATTTGTAATTTAGTTACAGTATTCCACTTTTTTCCAATGCTTCCAACGTGGGTTCGCACAGGGTGGGCCGGCCGGCGGCGCGCAGGGCGTTTTTCACATCCTTCAGTCCGCTGCCCGTGCTGATGGTGGTCACGGTCTCCCCGGGCTTTATGATGCCCGCCTCCACCGCAGCCTTTACGCCCGCCGTGGCGGTGACCCCCGCAGGCTCCCCGAAGACCCCCTCCGTACGGCCCAGCAAGCCCATGGTATCCAAAATGGCCTCGTCCGGCACGGCGATCCACGCGCCTCCCGAAGCGGATACCGCCCGCAAAGCCTTCTTGGGATTCCGGGGCACCCCCACGGCGATGGAATCCGCCAGGGTATTCTCCTCGGTGGGCACCAGGTCCCTTCCCTCCCGGGCCGCATCCACAAAGGGGCAGCAGCCGGTGGATTGTACCCCCAGGATCTTGGGGATCCGGTCGATGAACCCCAATTCATATAGGTCGTGGAAACCGTTGTATACCCCGCCGATGGTGCAGCCGTCCCCAACGGAACAGGCCACCCAGTCGGTGGGCTGCCAATTGAGCTGTTCGGCGATCTCCAAGGCCACGGTCTTTTTCCCCTCGGTGAGGATGGGGTTGATGCCTGCGTTCCGGTTATACCAGCCGTATTTTTCAATGGCGGCTTTGGACAGGTCGAAGGTGGCCTTATAGTCCCCCTGTACGGACACCACCTTGGCCCCAAAGATCATCAGCTGGGCCACCTTGCCCTCCGGCGCCCGGCTGGGCACGAAGATCACCGTCTTGACCCCCATCCGGGCCGCATTGCCTGCGCAAGAGGAGGCCGCGTTGCCGGTAGAGGAGCAGGCAATGGTATCATACCCCAGCTCCACCGCCTTGGCCACCGCCACCCCGCTGGCCCGATCCTTCAGGGATGCGGTGGGATTAAGCCCGTCGTCCTTGATATACAGCGCCTTGAGCCCCAGCTCCGGCCCCAGCCGCCGGGAAGGATATAAGGGCGTCCAACCCACCCGCAAAAATGGCGAAAAATCCCGATCCTTCAGCGGCATCAGGGCCTTGTACCGCCACATACTATTGTCCCGGCAAGCGGCTAAGCTCTCCCGGGACAGCAGATGCTTTTTGATGTAGGCATAATCAAAAATGATATCCAGTATGCCCTTCTCCCCGCAATGGGGGCAGGTCATCCGTTCGGTATAGGGAAGCTCCGCACCGCAAAGGGTGCAACGATAACCCAGAATATGCTGCATGATTTACCTCGTAACAATAAACTCTTAAAAATAATTAGCGAAAGACAAAAACTTTTTGTTTGTGATATATCCATCATACTATATTGCAAGGCGTTTGTACAGATACCTGGGCAAGAAATTCTTTTGTCAGTGGTTTTTTTTGCCGGCTTTCCTTCCCGGCCCTTGCTTTTAGCCCCAAGCCGCTGCTCCCCGTTGTGGATGACGCCAAAACATGTTAAAATGAAACCAATCCCCACATGTTACGGAGGACACCATTTTATGAAGCAGTATTTCAAGCGGGGTTTGTTTGACCGCTATGATGGCTGGCGGGTACGGAACGTGGACGCGGTATATAACGTGATCCCCTTCATCATGCGCACCCGCATGGATTCCCAAAACCTTTTTGAGGAAAATATGCCCCTGGAACCCGTGGAGGCATTTATCCGGGCCCACCGGGAGGATATGCCGGACCTGACCTTCATGCATGTGCTCATGGCGGCCATGGTGCGCATGATCGCGGAAAAGCCCTACCTGAACCGGTTCGTGGTATGGAATAAGATCTATGCCCGCAATTCCATCAACATCTCCCTGATGATCAAGCGCAAGGGCTCCAATGTGGAAACCATGATCAAGCCCGAGTTCCAGCCCGAGGATACCCTCAAGGACGTGGTGGACCGGGTCAGCGCCCTGGTGAACGTAAACATCCTGGAGGACGCCAAAAACGGCATGGACGCCATCGCCCGGTTCTTCGGCTACATCCCCGCCTGGATCATGCGCTTCACCATCTGGGTGATCTTCCGCCTGGACAGCATCGGCTGGCTGCCTAAGGCCATCCATAAGGCCAGCCCCTTCCATTGCAGCGCCTTCCTTACCAACGTGGGCTCCCTGGGCATCGGCCCCATCTACCACCACCTATATGAGTTCGGCACCTGCTCCATGTTCCTGGCCATGGGCAACAAGCACAAGGTCCGCATGAGCACCAAGGAAGGGGAGCATATGGAGCGCCGCTTCATCGGCCTCAAGTTCGTTACCGACGAGCGCATTTGCGACGGCCAGTACTATGCCAACGCCATGAAGCTCCTGCGCCGGCTGCTGAATAACCCGGAGCTGCTCATGGAGCCCCCCGCCCGCATCGCCATCGACGACGGGGTGCCAAAGGGCAAGCGCATCCCGGAAAACTGTCCCCCGGAGGCCTAAGGCCCCCTTGCGGCTCGCAAAAGCCCCCGCCAATCGGACGGGGGCTTTTGCGAGCCGCTTTTCGCCTGCGCCGGGGTATGCCGCCGCTGCCCGCGGGGCAGCGGCTTGGCCCGGAGGGGCGGAGCCGGGGCCGCGGCCCTTCCCGCCATCGTTTCGCCTGCCAGGCCCCATAGGGCGCGGGGCCTGGCTTTCCGCTGCCTTTTGGCGTTGGTGGAACCTCCAACCGCCCGGGGGGGGGGCGGCGGCAGGGCGCGAAGCGCCCAAAAAGGCTGGAGCAGGCGGCCTGCGGCCGCCTGCTCCAGCCTTTTGGCTGTCGAAAAAGTGGCTTGCGCCACTTTTTCGAGGTTTTCATAGCTCCCTTGCGCCTACGGCGCGGCCAGGGAGCTATGCAGAGAAACCCTTGCTACGCAAGGCTTTTTGCGGATTTGCCGTACACGCCGCCAAATCCGATTATAGCCTCCGGGGGCTGCGGCCCCCGAACCCCCGGGGGTTTTTCGACAGGCTGAAGGCTGGAGCAGGCGGCCTGCGGCCGCCTGCTCCAGCCTTTTGTTTGGCAGGCCCGGGGGCCCGCAGGGCCCCCGGGCCGCCAAACGCCGCCGCCCCCCCGGGCGGTTGGCGTTCTGCCGGCGCCCTACACGGACGCATTCTTTGCGCGGTTCGAGCCGATAATGCAGCATAGGATTCGGCTATGCGATCTCCAAGGCCAGCTCCATCATCTGGGTAAAGGTGGTCTGCCGCTCCTGGGCGGTGCATTCCTCCCCGGTGACCAGGCTGTCCGAAATGGTGCAGATGGCCAGGGCGTTCTTGCCGGCCCGGGCGGCGTTCATATACAGGGCCGCAGCCTCCATCTCCACGGCCAGCACCCCCAACTTTTGCCATTCCAGGGTGCTCTGGCTGTCGTCGTAAAACAGGTCGTTGGAGAGCAGGTTCCCCACATACACCTGCAAGCCCATGGCGTCGGCGGCGTCCACGGCCTTTTTCAACAGGGCCCAGCTGGCGATGGGGGCAAAGGTACCCAACAGGCCGTATTGGTCCGCAAAGGTGGAATTGTAGCAAGCGCCCTGGCCCAGGACGATGCTCCGCAGCTTCAGCTGGGGGCTAATGGCGCCGGCGGAGCCGATGCGGATGATGTTTTCCACCCCGAAGGTGTTGAACAGCTCGTAGCTGTAGATGCCCATGCTGGGCATTCCCATACCGCTGGCCATGACGGATACGGGCTTGCCCTTATACAGGCCCGTATGGCCTTGGACGCCCCGGACGTTGTTGACGAGCCGGGGATTTTCCAGATAGGTCTCCGCGATGAACTTGGCCCTGAGGGGATCCCCGGGCATGAGGACGGTCCTGGCAAAATCCGCAGGGTCTGCCTGGATATGGGGGGTTTTGATGATGGACATGGGGCTTATTCCTCCTTTTCCTCGTCGTCTGTATCCATGATTTCCACAGCGTCCTCGGGCAGGTACAGGGGTACCTGGGCCGCAGGCATGGCTGTTACGTCCTTGAGCCGGGACTGGATCCGCCGGGTGCGCACGCCGATGAGGGTATCCAATTCGTTGTTGGCCCGGGTCAATTGCTTTTGGGCCCGGGTGAGCACCTCGTGGAACCGGTCGAATTCCGTCTTGACCGCCCCCAGCACCTTCCACACCTCGCCGCTGCGCTTTTGGATGGCCACGGTGCGGAAGCCCATTTGCAGGCTGTTGAGCAGGGCCGCCATGGTGGAAGGCCCGGCCAGGTTCACCTGGCATTCCCGCTGGAGCCGCTCCACCAGCCCCAGGCGCACCGCCTCCGCGTACAGGCCCTCGGTGGGCAGGAACATGATGGCGAACTCGGTGGTATAGGGGGGATTGATGTATTTATCCCGGATATCCCGGGCAAAGCCCCGGATCCGGGCCACCAGGCTATCCTGGGCCCCCTTGATCCGGGCCGGGTCCCCGGCCTCATAGGCGTCCACCAGCTCCCCATAGGCGTCGGTGGGAAACTTGGAATCGATGGGCAACAGCACCCGTCTGTCGTCCTGGGCGGGCAGGCGGATGGCGAATTCCACCCGTTCCCGGCCGTGGGGGCTGACGGTGGTGTTCTTTTCGTATTGTTCCGGGGCCAGGATCTCCGAAAGGATGGCCTCCAGCTGGATCTCCCCCAGGGTGCCCCGGGTCTTTACGTTGGAGAGCACCTTCTTCAGGTCCCCTACCCCTACCGCCAGGGTCTGCATTTCCCCTAAGCCCTTATATACCTGCTCCAGCCGCTCGTTGACCAGCTTGAAGGATTGGGTCATCCGCTCGTCCAGGGTCTTTTGCAGCTTTTCATCCACCACCTGCTGCATCTGCTCCAGGCGCTTGTTGTTGTCCGCCTGAAGGGCCCCCAGCCGCTGTTCCATGGTGGCCCGGATGTTCTCCAGCTTTTGCTCGTTTTCCAGGGCGCTGGTTTTGAGCCGGTTCTCCACCTGGGCGCTGAGGGTCATAAGCCCCCGCTGGATCTCCCCCAGCTTTTCCCCCTGGGCCTTGGCCTGGGCGCTCTGGCTCTCCGCCAATAGGGCCCCCATGGAGCGGATGCTACGCTGCAGCCCCTCGTTAAGCTCCTCCCGCAGGGCCCGCTGGCTGTCCGCAAGATCCCGCCGCAGGCTGGAAAGGTTCTCCCGCCGCTCCCCCAGCTCCGCCCCCATGCGGGACAGCCGGGCCAGGGTCAATGCCAACAGGCCCACGCAAACGCCCAGCAGCGCCAGGGCGATGATCAATAACCATTCCATGGTCTTTCACCTCCAAGCTAAGGCTGCCCCCAAGGTAAAGGGCCGCCTATTCCAATTGTCCCGCCCAGTGTATATGGGCTTCCGTGTCAAAGTCCGGATATTCCACCCGCCACAGCATCAGCCCGTGGGCAGGGGCGGTGGGGCCGGCATCCTCCCGGTTGCCGGACGCAAGGGCCTCCTCCATGGCAGCCAGGGGCCGCCTGCCCCCGCCGATCTCCAGCATGGTGCCCACCAGGATGCGCACCATATTATAAAGGAAACCGCTGCCCGCCACATGGTAGTACAATAGCCCGGGGCATTCCCCCTGGACCCACCGGGACTCGAACACGGTGCGCCAGGTGGTCTTGGGGGTAATGCCGGCGGCCTTGAAGGCCCCGAAGTCGTGTTCCCCCACCACCATGGCCGCGGCCTGCTCCAGCAGGGAGCGGTCCAGGGGATGATGGATGTGCAGGGCGGTATCCCGCAGGAAGGGGTTCCCATGGGGGCTTTGCCAAAGGGCATAGCGGTAATGTTTGCGCGCCACCTGGAAGCGGGCGTGGAAATCCGCCGGCGCCTCCTGGCTGAAGGCCACCCGGATGTCCGGGGGCAGGCCGCAGTTGAGGGCGTAGGCGAACTTGGGGCCGGGGATGCGGCTCTGCGTATCGAAATGGGCCACCTGGGCCCGGGCGTGGACGCCGCTGTCCGTGCGGCCGGAGGCATGGAGCCGGATCGCTTCGCCGGTGATCTTATACAGCTCCTGCTCCAGCCGCTCCTGCACCGCCAGGCCGTTGGGCTGGGTCTGCCAGCCCGCGTAGGCTGTGCCGTCGTATTGGACGATCATGCGAATGCGGCGGGTCATGGGGCTGCCTCCGGGTCAATGGCCTTGAGGGCGCCTCCGTCCAGAGGCTGGATGAAGCACAGCTCCGCTTCCCCATCCAGCAAAAACAGGGTGATCACGTCCCCGTTCCCCAGGGCGCACAACAGCAGGGTCACCTCCCCCACCGCGTCAATGCGGCTGGGGAAGCCGCCTTCCAGGCTGGCGGCCACCGCTTCTTCCAGATCCACCCCGGTCAACACCTGGGCGATGGATTGCTCCGGGAAGCTGCCCACCAGATACAGCTGCTGGGATTCCACCTGGTAGCCCCGGGCCTCCAGCAGCTCCACCAGGGGGCGGTTAGGGTCCTGTTCTTCCACCCGGCCCCACCAAAATAAGGCCAAACCCAAAATGGCCACGCTGACGGCCAGGAGCAAGATCCGGTGTTTGGGAGAAATATCCAAGGGGGCACCTCCTTTGCCTTAAAAGGCCTGGACCCAAAGGATCAGGGCCACCAGGGCCAACGTGGCCCCCAAAGCGACTCCATCCCGCCGGGCAAAGCGCAGCACCGCCATTCGGGTGCGGCCCTCCCCGCCGTGATAGCACCGGCTCTCCATGGCCATGGCCAACTCGTCCGCCCGCCGGAAGGCGCTGATGAACAGGGGCACCAGGATGGGCACCATGGCCTTGGCCCGCTGAAATACATTGCCGGATTCCAGGTCCGCGCCCCGGGACAGCTGGGCTTTCATGATCTTATCCGCCTCTTCCAACAGGGTGGGGATGAACCGCAGGGCAATGGTCATGATCATGGCCAGTTCGTGGGCGGGGAACCCCACCTTGGAAAGGGGGGCCATCAGCCGCTCCAGCCCATCGGTAAGGGCGATGGGGGTGGTGGTCAAGGTGGTCAGGGAGGTGCCTGCCACCAGCAATACCAGCCGGATGGTGATAAAGCAAGCCTGCCGGACGCCGCCCCAGGTAATGGTGATCCGCCACCAGCTCCAAAGGGGCGTTCCGGTATGGATCATGAGCACGTTGAGGATGAACATGAACACCAGCACCCATTTCAGGGGCTTGAGGGAACGCCAAAGATAGCTAAGGGGGACCTGGGCCAGGCAGGTCACCCCGGCCACATAGGCGGCCACCCCCATAAACAGCCACATATCCTGCACCAGGAACACCATGACGATATACACCAGCATCAGCGTCAGCTTGGTGCGGGGGTCCAGGCGATGGATGGGGGAATTCCCCGGGAAATATTGGCCCAGGGTGATATCTTTAAACATGGCCCCTCCTTTCCAGCAAAAAGGCGGTCAACGCCTCCGCCGTATAAAGATGGGGTACGTCCATGCCTCGCTTGCGCAGGGCGGCGGCCAGTTTGCAAGGGGCAGGCAGCTCCAGGCCCAGGGCCTGCAGGGTATCCTCCGCCTGGAAGATCTTGCCCGGGGTATCCGCCTGGACCAGCCGGCCCTGGTGCAGCACGGCGATCCGGTCCGCGCACTGGGCCACGTCTTCCATGGAGTGGGACACCATCACCACCCCGCAGCCGGTCTTTGCCCGCAGGCCGTCGATGGTATGCAGGATATCCCGCCGGCCCTGGGGGTCCAGCCCGGCCATGGGCTCGTCCAGGATGAGGTACTTGGGCTCCATGGCGATAACCCCTGCCAAGGCCGCCCGCCGCCGTTCGCCCCCGCTGAGGCTGAAGGGGGATTTTTCCCCGAATTGTTTGGCGGGCAGGCCCACCAGCCCAAGGGCGGTTTCCACCCGGCGCTGGATCTCCTCCTCCCCCAGCCCCATGTTCCGGGGGCCGTAGGCCACGTCCCGGGCCACCGTTTCCTCGAACAGCTGGTATTCGGGATATTGAAACACCAGCCCCACATGCCGCCGGGCCTGGATCCGCTGCTTCTTATCCCCCATATCCAGCCCTTCCACCAGCACACGGCCGGTGCTGGGCTGCAGCAAGCCGCCCATCAATTGGACCAGGGTGCTTTTCCCGCTGCCGGTATGGCCGATCAGGCCCAGGAATTCCCCGGCCTCCACCGTCAGGTCCACCTCCGCCACCGCCTTGTGGCTTAGGGCGCTGCCCTGCATATATTCGTAGGTGAGCTTCTCTAGCTGTATTGCCATATCGCGTCCGCCAGTTCCTCTATCTCCAGGCAAAGGGGCAGCTCCATGCCGCCCTTTTGCAGCATTTCTCCCATGGCCACCACCGGGGGCAGATCCAGCCGGCACGCCCTTAGCGCGTCCCCCTGGGCAAAGACCGTCCGGGGCGGCCCGTCCAATATCACCCGGCCTTCCCCCATCACGATCACCCGCTGGCACATGGCTGCCTCCGCCATGTGCTGGGTGATCATCACCACGGTGATCCCCTGCGCATGCAGCTTCTGCACAATGGCCAGCACATCCCGCCGCCCCTGGGGGTCCAGCATGGCGGTGGCCTCGTCCAGCACCAACACCCTTGGCTCCATGGCCAGCATCCCCGCGATGGCGATCCGCTGCTTTTGCCCGCCGCTGAGCATATGGGGGGCCTTCTTGGCAAATTCCTCCATGCCCACCGCCTTAAGGGCCCTATCCACCCGCTGCCGGATCTGCGGCCCCGGCACCCCCAGGTTTTCCGGGCCAAAAGCCACGTCCTCTTCCACCACGGTGGTCACCAGCTGGTTGTCCGGATTTTGAAATACCATGCCCACCCGCTGCCGGATGGCCAGGGTGTTCTTTGGGTCCTTGGTATCCATCCCGTCCACCAGCACCCGGCCGCTTTCCGGCAGCAACAGGGCGTTAAGATGTTTGGCCAGGGTGCTTTTCCCACTGCCATTATGCCCCACCACCGCCACCAGCTCCCCTTCGCCTATGCAAAGGGATACGTCTTCCAACGCTGCATGCTGGGCGTCATAACGGTAGGTGACGCGGTCCAATTCGATCATAGGGTCTCCTTCTTCCCCCGCTGGTTTGCAGCAGGGCATTGATGATTCATTATACCTTACCCCTGTTTTTATTACAACGCAATTGTGCTATAATACCTCTAGGCTGCTTGGCCCATGGCCCGCAGCGATTTTTGCATTTGGAGGTTCACCCCCATGTTCTGTCCCAATTGCGGCAAGGACAACCTGCCCGGCGCCGTGTTTTGCATCGATTGCGGCGCCCGGTTGCAACCCGCCCCCAACCCCCAGCCCGCCCCTTGCCCGCCCCCGGATGAGGCCCGCGCCCCGGTGTTGGGCCTGGGCCAGTTTACCCTGATGGAGCTGGTAGCCCGCATCCCAGTGGTCAATCTGATCTTTTTCTGCATATGGAGCTTTCAGACGGATGTTAACCCCAATAAGAAAAACTGGGCTCGCTCCCGGTTGATCTGGATGGGCATCAGCCTGGGGCTTTTCATCCTGGCGGCTATGGTGGGCATCGGGATATTCAGCGCCCTGATCGCCGGCTTTGGTGGGCCTGCTTGAGCTGTGGCCCCAGGGGGAAACCCCTGGGGGCTCGGGGGCCGCAATGCAGTTCGCAAAGGTCGCGCTGCGTCGGCCCGTGGGGCCTTCCTGGCG